>SKKS01000326.1 GCA_007123625.1 Paracoccaceae bacterium | reverse complement strand
GTGGCATAGCCGATCAGCACCGCCAGCCCCGCCGTCTGCCCCGTAACCAAACCTGCCGAGGTCAGGATATGAATGCCCAGCGCACAGATCAGCGCGCCGAACACCAGCCCCTGCGCGTCTTCGAACAGGGTATGGGGTTGCGTGGCGGGGGCAGAAGGTGGCGTTTCAGGCATGCGGGTCAGTGTGCTGCGGTGTTCGAAAACAGGTTGATCACCAGGATCCCCGCCATGATCAGCCCGATCCCCGCGACCGCCGGCAGATCCAGCCGCTGCCCGAAAACCAGATACCCGATCGCCGCGATGAAGCAGATCCCCAAGCCCGACCAGATGGCATAGACCACGCCCACCGGCATGAACTTCAGCGTGATCGACAGCAGGTAGAAGGAAATCGCGTAGCCGACCACGACCACCACAGACGGGCCTGCGCGGGTGAATTGCTGGCTGGCCTGCAGCGCGGTGGTACCGATCGTTTCGAACAGGACCGCAAGGCCCAGGATCAGCCAGTGCATGGCGTGAACTCCGCTGGAGAAGGGGTTGCCCCCTGTGCCAGAAACCCCGCGCGGGAACAAGGCGCCGATGGAACCGGGGCCCCGGGCTTGGCGTTATTCCACACAAACCGCGTATGCCGTGCTGCGATTCCGCGCAGGACGATGGCTCGACACGCGGAAAAGAAGGAGTGCACGATGTCTGCATCCAAGACCAATCTCGAGAAACAAAAGCGCCGCCATATCGGCCCCCTTGTGGGTATCAGCGTGGCGCTTGCCGTCGCGCTGACGCTGTTCGTCGTCTTCATGTTCTATTCGGTCGACAGCGAGCCTGCGCCCGATCCTGCGGCCCCGCCACAGACCGAGTTGCCGGAAACCGGGCTGCCAGCAGAAGGCGCGGCAACCGATCCGATGACGCCCTCCGGCCCGTCCGCACCCCAGGTGATCGAGGAAGACGGCGTTCCGACCCCAATCCCCGAGCCGGGTGACTGATCCTGCGCCAGCGACCGACCTCGAACGCAAGAACCCCGCGGGCGCGCCCGCGGGGTCCGTTTTGTCACACCTGTCTGATTCAGTGGGATTCAAAGAACCCGTCCGCGCACCACGCAGGCCGGCGAGTCAGACGAAGCCCGGCGCTGTCAGCCGACGATTTCCAGCCCCGAGAAGAAGAACGCGATCTCTTCTGCGGCGGTTTCGGGGGCGTCGGAGCCGTGCACCGAGTTTTCGCCCACCGACTGGGCGAATTCGGCGCGGATGGTGCCCGGCGCCGCATCGGCGGGATTGGTGGCGCCCATGACTTCGCGGTTCTTGGCGATGGCGCCTTCGCCTTCAAGGACCTGCACGACGACGGGCGCTGAGGCCATGAACTCGCACAGTTCGTCATAGAAAGGACGGTCCTTGTGCACCTCGTAGAACTTGCCCGCCTGCGCCTTGCTCAGGTGAATGCGCTTCTGCGCGACAATGCGCAGGCCCGCTTCTTCGAACTTGGCGTTGATCTTTCCGGTCAGGTTCCGGCGCGTCGCATCTGGCTTGATGATCGAGAATGTACGTTCGAGGGCCATTGTCTTGTCTCCGTCTGGAAGGGCCGCAGGCGAGCGGCGCGGGTCAATTACCCGCGCGCTCTAGCACGCGACCCCGGGCGGGAAAAGCCCCGCTGCGCGCACGGTCGCATGCCACGAGCTGCAAAAGCGCCACCTGCGTTCGTGACGTCACGGGATTGACTCAGGGACGCGCCCTGCCCGTGGGGGCAGGGCGCAGAAGCGACGTCTGCTTGATTTCGTGGCAGGTGTCAGTCGCCCGGCATCGGCGCGGGATCAGCCATGCCACCTGCGGGCGCTGTCCCTCCTGCTGGCGCCGTGCCCCCGTCCGGCGGGGCCGGGATCAGCGCGCGGTCGCGTTCCTCGAACTCTGGTGCATCTTCCATCTGCTCGCGGCTCATGCCCAGGATGACCTCGCGCGCGTCATGGTTTATCTCCAGCTCCGACCAGCTTACGCCGATGCTCTTGGCGCCGAAGCCCAGAAACCCTCCGACCGAGATCACGGCCACGCTGATTTCCCCACTGTCCGGGTCCAGCACGATATCGTCGATCGAGCCGATGCTTTCGCCGGTGGTGGACTCGACCGCAGCCCCCATCACCCAGCTTCCCATCAGATCGATTGGCGACTGCTGGTTGACGAATGTTTCCTGCGCGGCGGCCATGCCGCCCAGCATCCCGGATGCAGCCAATGCAAGCGTATATACACGAAGTTTCATGACAATCTCCTTTCCTCCGGCTCTTCCGAGAGTGAAACGCAGAAGACCGGATGCCGGGTTCCCCGAATTCCGCACCGGTTTCGCCATGCGCGGCCACTTTTCGCCAAGAAGGCGGAAAGTTGCCGGCGCTTGATGGCGTTTTCGGCATGTCCTTGCTTGTGGCGTTGTGGGTCACGGCCTTCGACGCCGATTGACACGCCCGCAAGCATCCGGCACAGACCCGCCCATGCTGCGCATCCAAGACATATCCTATGCCGTTGCCGGGCAGCCGCTTTTTGCGGGCGCCTCGGCGAATATTCCCAATGGCCACAAGGTCGGCCTGGTGGGGCGCAACGGCACGGGCAAGACCACGCTGTTCCGCCTGATCCAGGGGGAGCTGACCCTCGACGGCGGTGCCATCACCCTGCCGTCCCGCGCCCGGATCGGCGGCGTGGCGCAGGAGGCTCCCGCCAGCGCCGACAGCCTGCTCGACACGGTTCTCGCCGCCGATACCGAACGCGCCGCCCTGCTGGCCGAAGCCGAAGCCGACCCCGCGCCTGCACGCGTGGCCGATATCCAGACCCGTCTGGCCGATATCGATGCCTGGTCGGCCGAAGCTCGCGCCAGCACCATCCTGCGCGGGCTGGGCTTCGAACCCGCCGCCCAGGCGCGCCCGTGCTCCGACTTCTCGGGCGGTTGGCGAATGCGGGTGGCGCTTGCGGGTGTGCTCTTCGCGCGCCCGGACCTGCTGCTGCTGGATGAACCGACGAACTATCTCGACCTCGAAGGCGCGCTGTGGCTGGAAAACTACCTGCGCGGCTACCCCCACACGGTCATCGTCATCAGCCATGACCGGGGCCTTCTGAACCGGGCAGTGGGCGCGATCCTGCACCTCGAGGACCGCCAGCTTTCGCTTTATGGCGGCGGCTATGACACATTTGCGCGCACCCGCGCCGAACGCCGCGCCGTGGCTGCGGCCGAAGCCCGCAAGCAAGACACCCGACGCGCGCATCTGCAGGCCTTCGTCGACCGCTTCCGCGCCAAGGCCAGCAAGGCCCGGCAGGCGCAATCGCGGGTCAAGATGCTTGAAAAGATGACTCCGATCACCCCCCCGCATGAGGCCGCGCAGCACGCTTTCACCTTTCCGGTGCCCGAGGAACTCTCGCCCCCCATCATCGCCATGGAGGGGGTGCGCGTCGGCTATGACGGCACGGCGGTGCTGTCGCGGCTGAACCTGCGCATCGACCAGGATGACCGCATCGCGCTGCTGGGTCGCAATGGCGAGGGCAAGTCCACCTTGTCGAAGCTGCTGGCCGAGCGGCTGGCCCCCATGGCCGGACAGATCACGCGCTCCTCCCGCCTGCGCGTGGGCTATTTCGCGCAGCATCAGGTTGACGAACTCCACCTTGACGAAACCCCGCTCCAGCATCTCCAGCGGCAGCGCCCGAACGAGGGCCAGGCGAAGCTGCGCGCGCGGCTGGCAGGCTTCGGGTTGCTGGCCGGTCAGGCCGAAACCACCGTCGCGCGGCTCTCGGGCGGGCAGAAGGCGCGTCTGTCGCTGCTGCTGGCCACGCTCGACGCGCCGCATCTGCTGATCCTGGACGAACCCACCAACCACCTCGACATCGAAAGCCGCGAGGCACTGGTCGAGGCGCTGACCACCTATACCGGGGCGGTGGTGCTGGTCAGCCATGACATGCATCTGCTGTCGCTGGTGGCTGACCGGTTGTGGCTGGTCGCTGGCGGCACAGTCACCTCGTGGGACGACGACCTCGAAGCCTATCGGAGATTCCTGATGGCAGGGGCCGCAGATAGCACGCAGGCCTCCAGACGCGCGTCGAAACGTGCCTCCAAGGAGGCGGCAAAAGCGCCAGCCAAGGAAACCGCGACACAAGCGGAGACAGAATCCGCCACAGAAACCACCAAGGAAGAAGTCGCCCAGGACGCCACACCGCTCGCACCAGCCTCCGCCGCGCCCCAGCTCCAGCGCAAGACCCTCGCAGCCGACCTTCGCAAGGCCGAAGCCCGGCTCGAGAAACTGGCCGAAATGCGCGTAAAGCTTGACAGGAAACTTGCCGACCCGGCGCTCTATGATGCCGCGCGCGCCCGCGATCTTGCCGATTGGCAGGCCAAATACGCCGAACTCGAGGAGGCGACCGCGCGCGCAGAATCCCTGTGGCTCGAAGCGCAGCACCGGCTGGATGCAGCCACCTGATCCCAAGCCTTCATCTTGCCCCAAGTACTCTCAGGGGGTGAATTCGCGCATTTCGCGCGAAGAGGGGGCAGAATGCCCCCTTTACTCCAAGGAATAGGCTTGCGCCCGCAGGGCGCTCCGCAAGATCAGCCCAATCCCGCCGGGGGTTCCCCGCGGGCCGGAAATGGGTCACAAAAGACGCAGCTTTCGTCACGGGGCGC
>SKKS01000158.1 GCA_007123625.1 Paracoccaceae bacterium | reverse complement strand
TGGTCGGCGGTGGTGCTGGTGGCGCTTGGCTCGGCGGCGGGCTATGCACTGGTAGGGGTGGTCGAGCGGCGCGTGCTGGCCCGCGTGGCCCCGGAACAATTGCGGAGTTGACAAGCATGCAGGCGGCCTTTGCCATCCCCGGAGACCTGAATACCCGCACCGGCGGCTATATCTATGAGCGCCGGATGCTGGAAACCCTGAACGCGACCGGCCTTCCCACGGAGTATGTCGCGCTCATGCCCTCCTGGCCGCACCCCACCGCACAGGCCGAGGCCGAGGCGGCGTCGAAACTGCACGCATTGCCGCCCGGCACGCCGCTGATCCTTGATGGTATGGTGTTCGGGTCGATGGATACGGCGGTGCTGGCATCGCTGGACCGTCCGGTGATCGCCATGCTGCACCACCCTCTGGGGCTTGAGGCCGGGTTGCCGCCCGATATCGCCCGTGCGCTGATCGCGCGCGAGACCGCGAATCTGCGCCATGCCGCTCATGTGGTGGTGCCGAGCCCGCACACAAGGGCGATCCTGATCCGCGACTTCGGCGTGCCTGAGGCGCGGATCTCCATCGCGTTGCCGGGCTTCGACCGCCCGGCGGCCCCCGCCGAACTGGTGGCCAAGGCCGCGCCACCGCTGATCCTTGCAGTGGGGATCATCTGCGAGCGCAAGGGCCACGACGTGCTGCTGGCCGCGCTGGACCGGGTCCGCGACCGGGCGTGGCAGGCGGCGATCGTGGGCATGACCCACGATGCAGCGGTCGAGGCCGCGCTGCGCCGCCAGTGCACCGACCTGGGGCTGGACGACCGCGTGCGCTTCACCGGTGTGCTGGGGCCCGAGCCGCTGGACCGCCTGTACCGGCAGGCGCATGTGTTCGCCCTGGCGACACGCTACGAAGGTTACGGCATGGTGCTGTCCGAAGCGCTGCTTTACGGGCTGCCGGTGGTCAGTTGCGCCGTGGGCGCGGTGCCGGACACGGTGCCGCCGGGCGCGGGCCTTCTGGTGCCGGTGGATAACGCGGCGGCGTTCGGCGATGCGCTGGCACTCGTGCTGGACGATCCGGGCACCAATGCCGCAATGGCCGCCGCCGGCAGCGCCGCCGGGCAGGCCTTGCCACGCTGGGAAGATGCCGCCGCGATCATGGCGCGAGCGGTAACGCAGGTGGCGCAGGACTGGCAGGCCGCGCGGGGCTGACCCTTGGTCGCCGGGGCGAAAAGCGATTGCAGTCTGCGACCATACCCCGACTTGCCGGTGCACCGTCCTTCTGCTTGACCCCGGGCGCACCGTCTCGTACCCGCCGCAGCTGCTATTGCGCAGGGGCCGGTTCTATCCGGCGCGCCGGATCCCCATGACGCGAGCGCGGGCGCGCGGGTCGGAATCGAACAGTGCGGCAAGTTGCTCGGTGATCGCACCGGCCAGCTGCTCGGCATCGGTGATCGTGACCGCGCGTTCATAATAGCGCGTCACATCATGGCCGATGCCGATGGCCAGCAACTCGACCGCGCGGCGCCGCTCGACCATGGCGATCACGTCGCGCAGATGCTTTTCGAGATAATTCGCCGGATTGACGGACAGCGTGCTGTCATCGACCGGCGCGCCGTCGGAAATGACCATCAGGATCTTGCGGGCCTCGGGGCGGACGGCCATGCGGCGGTGTGCCCATTCCAGCGCCTCGCCGTCGATGTTTTCCTTCAGCAGGCCCTCTTTCATCATCAGGCCCAGGTTGTCGCGCACCCGCCGCCACGGCGCATCGGCCGATTTGTAGACGATGTGGCGCAGATCATTCAGCCGTCCCGGCGCCGCGGGGCGCCCGTCGGCCAGCCATTTTTCGCGCGCCCGCCCGCCCTTCCACGCGCGCGTCGTGAAGCCCAGAATTTCCACCTTGACCTGGCAGCGTTCCAGCGTGCGCGCCAGCACATCGGCGCAGATCGCCGCGATCGAGATCGGCCGCCCGCGCATGGAGCCCGAGTTGTCCAGCAGTAGCGTCACCACCGTATCGCGGAAATCGGTGTCTTTCTCGGCCTTGAAGGACAGTGGCGTAGTGGGGTTGGCCACCACCCGCGCCAGCCGCCCGGCGTCCAGCGTGCCTTCCTCCAGGTCGAACTCCCAGCTTCGGTTCTGCTGGGCCTGAAGGCGGCGCTGCAGCTTGTTGGCCAGCCGCGACACCGCCCCCTTGAGCGGGTCAAGCTGCTGGTCCAGATAGGCGCGCAACCGCTCCAGCTCCGCCGCCTCGGCCAGATCCTCGGCGCGGATTTCCTCGTCAAAGGTGGTGTCATAGACCTTGTAGTCGATGCTTGCTTCGGAATGCGGGGCGGGGGCCGGCGGCTCGGGCGGTGCTTCGCCCTGCGGCAGGTCGGTTTCGTCGGACATCTCGTCCTCGGCCTGGTCGTCCATGGCAACTTCGGCCTGGGCTGCATCCTGCGACTGCGCGTCGTCGTCGCTGTCTTCCTGCTCGCCCTCGTCTTCCTGACCCTGCGCGTCGGGGTTTTCGGAATCGTCTGGCTGGTCGTCGTCCTGCATCTCTGCGCTGTCGTCGGCTTCGTCGCCGGTGTCGTCGGGGTCGTCGCCCAACTGGTCGCCATAGCCCAAGTCCGAAATCACCTGACGCGCAAAGCGGGCGAAGGCGCGCTGGTCGTCCAGCACATCGGTCACCCCGTCGAGCGTGCCGCCGGCCTGTTCCTCGATGAAGCCGCGCCACAATTCGAGCACGTTGTCCGCCCCCGTCGGGAGCGCCTTGCCGGATGTCAGCGCCCGCACCATATAGCCCGCTGCCACGGAAAGCGGCGCGTCCTGACGGTTGCGGATGTCGGCATAGCCCTTGCGCGCGGCGTCGTGGGCGATTCGTGCGTCGATGTTGCCGACAGTGCCGGGCATGTGGCGTGCGCCCACGGCTTCGCAGCGGGCGGTTTCCATCGAATCGTACAGATCGCGCGCCATCTGCCCCTGCGGCAGGTAGCGCGCATGCGTGCCCGCGTCATGATAGCGGTGGCGCAGCGCCAGCGCATCAGCGGTGCCGCGCGCCAGCAGTACCTCGTCGCGGGTCATCCGGCGGGTAACCTGCGGCAGGCGCATGGTGTCCCCGGCCATGCCCGGCGGATCGACCGAATAGGTGACGGTAAGTTCGCGTTCGTCGGCCATGGTGCGGGCAGCTTCGGCCAGCGCCTTCTTGAACGGATCGGCGGGATTGTCGGAGCGTTTCAACGGCACGGCCCTCTGGTTCGGCTTGCCGAGTGATAAGCCAACGGCGCGGGGAATGAAAGTGGCCGCGGTCCCTGGGCAGGACCGCAGCACGATTTCCGAAGCGGAGCGCCCCGGTTCCCGGGGCCCCAATTCTCAGGGTCTGCTTCTCAGGGGGCTTGCAGCAAGCGGCTGTCGGTGCCGAAGAACACGCCGGTCATCCCGCCAAGGCCGTTGTTGATGGCCATGGTTCCGACCGTCTCTTCTCCGAGCGGTCCGTAGATGCCACCCTCGACCATACCGCGCGCCCTTTCCCCGCCAAAGGTAAATCCCGTGCCCGCTGCAGTATGGAAATTACCATCCCCGCCAACCACGGCGTTGCTGAACGCGCCGACCACGTCAACCGGCCCGTCGGCGCTGCCAAACATGGTGCGAAACTCGCCCGACACCGTCCCCGTGGTGAAATCGGCCGCAATCTGCGCATCGCCGTGGGTGTTGCCGCTGAAAGAGGCTGTTTCGTCGCGATAGACCATGCCCGCGTTGAAACTGCCGCTGTAGGTCGCGGTGCCTTCGGGCATCAGCGGCGCCACGCCTGCCACGCCGTCGCGCTGGCCGGGTACGCGGGAATGCAGGCCCGCTGTGGCGGTTTCGTTGCGCCCGTCGCCAAAGCCGCCGACGGTAACGATTGCCGCATAGCCATACTGGCCGATGTGCTGGCGGACGATGTCGGCTTCACGCGCATTCCGCGTGGTGCACACGCGCGAGTTGCCCCTGTAGCCATACCCGCAACTGACCTGAACACCGGTCAGGGGGCCATTGTGGAATTCGATGGTGTGGCCTTCGGTGTAATACATGCCCGGGTTCGGCGGCGGCGTGCTGCCGTTGATCAGCGTGGCCTCAAGCCTGCCCTTGAACGCGCCGCCCTGATGCGACAGAATCCCCCCTGAATTTCCTTGCCCGGAATAAGTGAGGTTGTCCTCGGGGCGGCGTTCGCGCGCACCCACCGGGCTCAGCGTAGCTTCTGACGCCTCTGCCCCCGAAGCGGTGTCGGCAAGAGTGCGCGTGACGCCATCCTCGCCCATCGGGCCATTGCCACAGGCCGCCAGGAACCCGAGCGCCGCGGACAGAAAAATTGCAGGGCGAATCATGACTTTGAACTCCAGGTAGGTCGGGGCGCCAAGCGGAAATTCCCGAGAGATGACGAATTCATCGCGCAGGGATTGCAACAGAATGTGTCAAATTTTGGGAGAATGCGGTCCGACACCGCGAAATGGGTCCGTTTTGGAAACAGCTGCGATCCGTGCGGCACAGGGCCCCAAGCAGGCGCCCGCAAGAGCCCCCAGGCAGGGCGCAAAGCGCTGGCGCACAGGTCATGTGCAGCCGTTGCGGTTTTCCGGTACAGGGGCCGCGCATATGTGTCGGGGTGAAAGACACATCCAGCAACGGAGACAGACAATGGCCCATAAACCCCGCATTGCCGTCATCATCGGCACCACCCGCGACGCCCGCTTTGGCGAGAAACCTGCCCAGTGGATCGCCGAGCGTGCCCGCGCCCGCGGCGATTGGGAAGTCGATGTCGTGGACCTCAAGGACTTCGACCTGCCGCTCTTCAACGAAGTCGCTTCGAACGCCTGGGCCGCCAGTGAAGACGCGCGCGCCGTGGCATGGCAGAAGAAAATCGGCGAATTCGACGGCTACATCTTCGTTACCCCCGAATACAACCGCTCGATCACCGGCGCGCTTAAGAATGCGCTGGATCAGGCCTATGTGGAATGGACCCGCAAGGCATACGGGATCGTCAGCTACGGGTCGGTCGGCGGCACCCGCGCTGCAGAGCACCTGCGCACCATCGGGATCGAGCTGCAAATGGCGTCGACCCGCGCGGCGGTCCATATCGGCGGGTCCGAATTCATGGCCGTGCACCCCATGGGCGGCGATCCGAAGCCGATGTCGGCGATCGAAGGCGCTATCGGCGGGTCCGCCGACGGAATGCTGGAGGATCTGGACTGGTGGGTTCGGGCGACCATGTCCGGGCGTTCGGAGCTGGCCAAGGCTGCCTGAACCGGCCAACGCCTGAAGTTGACAAACGCAGGGGCGCCTTCGGGCGCCCCTTGGCGTTGGCTCGACCCGCTGCGCCCTGCGCGGTGGGCGGCGTGAACCCCTCGCTGCATCCTGTCGTCGCCCGCGCCGCGAACATGTAGCGCAAAACCGTTGCCGGATTACGCCAATCCGACTCACAGCTCTGCGCAGCACTCGAAAATCCTTCACGAATCCACATGCAGTGACTAAGCGCGCATCACGGGGGCGCGTCGTCTGGTGCCATTGCCCCGACGTTGGTCAAGGGTGTAGCGTTCGACCATGGCGGATTTCAGCTATGATTTTGTGGAAGCGCCGGAAGACGGCACGCCGCGCGTGTTGCAGCTGCGCGGTGCGCTCAGTGTGCATACGCTGACGCGCCTTGAATCCGTTCTTGCCGAGCACACCGGCAACACCGCGCTGACCCTTGATCTGGCCGATGTGGCGAAGATGGACACCGCTGGCGCCTGGGCGCTGGTGCGTTTCGCCGCGCGCCACGGGCAGGCCCGCATCGAAGGGCTGAGCCCGCGTCTGCAGGACCTGCTGGCAGCAGTCGAAGCGGCGATGCCGCGCCCTGACCCGCCCGCGCGCGCACCTTATGGCATCCGCGAGTTTCTGGAAAACACCGGTCGACGCGTGGCCGGGGCAGGACTGACCGCGATGGCGATGACCGCCTATCTGGGCGTCTTTTTCGCACGCCTTGGCCGGGCCGTGCGCCATCCGTCCGAATTCCGCCTGACCTCGCTTGTGCATCACTGCCAGGACGTGGGCTGGCGCGCGGTGCCCATTGTGGCGCTGATGGGGTTTCTGATCGGCATCGTGCTGGCCTTTCAGGGCAGTGTGCAGCTGCGCCAGTTCGGGGCCGAGGTCTTTGTGGTCGAGCTGATCGCCATCTCGATCCTGCGCGAGCTGGGGATTTTGCTGACCGCGATCATCGTGGCCGGGCGCACTGCGTCGGCGTTCACCGCCGCCATCGGATCCATGAAGATGCGCGAGGAGATCGACGCCATGCGCACGCTCGGAATCGACCCGGCCATGGTGCTGTTCGTGCCGCGCATCCTTGCGCTTCTGATCACGCTGCCGATTCTGGGCCTGATCGCCAATGTCTCGGGGTTTGCGGGTGGCGCGCTCATGGCCTGGGCGGAGCTGGGCATTTCGCCGGGCATGTTCTATGTGCGGCTGGTTGATCAGGTTTCCATCGACCACGCCATTGTCGGGTTCTCCAAGGCGCCGGTGTTCGCCATCATCATCGGCGTGATCGGCTGCCACGCCGGCATGCAGGTCGAAAGCAATACCGAATCGTTGGGGCGCATGACCTCGTCGGCGGTGGTGGCGGCGATCTTTGCAGTGATCGCGGCGGATGCCATGTTCTCGGTGTTCTACGCCCGGGTGGGGATGTAGCGCCGTGACTGAGGAACCGATCATCCGCATCCGGGGTTTGCGCAACCAGTTTGGCACGCAGGTTGTTCACGAGAACCTCGATCTTGACCTTTTCCGCGGCGAGGTGGTGGGCGTGGTCGGTGGCTCGGGCACCGGCAAGTCGGTCTTGCTGCGCACCATCGCCGGATTGCGCCGCCCGCAGGCCGGAAGCATCGAGATCTTCGGTCGCGACGCGCTGAACTGCAGCGACGACGACCGCCGCGAGATCGACCTGCGCATGGGCGTGATGTTCCAGGACGGCGCGCTGTTCTCGGCGCTCACGGTGCGCGAGAACGTCGAGGTGCCGCTGCGTTCGGTCAAGGGGCTGACGCCTGCGCTGCGCGGCGAACTGGCGGATCTGAAAATCTCGCTTTCCGGCTTGCCCTGGCTTGCGGGCGACAAGTACCCGTCCGAACTGTCGGGTGGCATGCGCAAGCGCGCGGGGCTGGCGCGCGCCATTGCGCTCGACCCCGAAGTGATCTTTCTGGACGAACCCACCGCCGGGCTGGACCCCATCGGCGCCACCGCGTTTGACGTGCTGATCCGTCAGCTTGCCGACAGCCTTGGCCTGACGGTGTTTCTTGTCACCCACGATCTTGATACGCTGCACGCAGCCTGTGACCGGATCGCGGTCCTGGCCGAGAAGAAGGTGCTGGTCACCGGCAGCATGGCGTCCATGCTGCACGTCGATCACCCCTGGGTGCGCGAATATTTTCACGGGCCAAGATCGCGCGCAGCGATCGACGCCACCACGAGGACTGCGTAACGTATGGAAACGCGTGCCAATTATGTGCTGATCGGCGCCTTCGCCCTTGCCGGGTTTCTGGGGCTGATGATCTTTCTGATGATTTTCGCCAATGTGCAGCTGGACCGGCGCTACACTTATTACGATGTGCGGTTTCCGTCGGTTTCGGGGCTGTCGCGCGCGTCCGAGGTCCGGTTCGAGGGGCTGCCGGTGGGGCAGGTGGTGGATGTGCGGCTGTCCCCGGACATGGATGGCTCCATCCTTGTGCGGCTGGAAGTGGCCGAGGACACGCCGCTGCGCACCGACAGCACTGCCACGATCAGCTCGCTTGGAGTGACGGGCGTGTCCTTCGTGGCGCTGAGCGCGGGCGATTCGGCCTTGCCGCTGCTGCGCGACACCGCCGAGATCCCCGAGATCACGCCGGGCCGTTCCACACTTGATGTGGTGTTCGAGGACGGCCCCGCGATTGTCGAACGTGCGCTGGGCGTCATGGACCGGATCAACGAGTTGCTGGGCGACGAGAACCTCGACCGCGTCACGCGCATTCTGGACAACATCGAATCCTCGTCCGAGGGGCTTGCGACCACGTTCGAGGATTTCGCCAGCGTCAGCCAGACCATCGCGGCGGCGTCGGCCGATATTGCGGATTTCACCGTCCGCATGGTGCCCGTGGCGGAATCGACGCTGGAAACACTCGATACCGTCGAGGAAACGCTTGCGATCTATTCCCAGCTGGCGGAACGGGCGCAGACCTCGCTTGATGTCACTGATGCCACGCTGGAAGCTGCGCGTGTGGTGCTGGAAACCAGCGACCGGTTTCTGGGCGCCGATCTGACCGCCCTGGCCAACGAGCTGACCCGGACCAGCGCGTCGGTACGCGTGCAGGTCGACACGCTGGGCGCAGAGGCACAGACGATGTTCGCCACGCTCAACGAAACCGGGGCCGAGGTGACGGCCCGCCTGCGCGATGCCGAAGGCGCGATCACAGGGATCACCGACCTGACCACGCGACTGGGACCGCTGGCCGATGCTGCTGGCGTGACGCTGGGCAATGTCGACACCACGCTGGACGAATACACCGATCTCGCCGGGCAGTTGCGCACGACCGCCGATCTGGCCGGGCCGACGCTGGAAAGCGCGCAGCGCGCGCTCGACACGGTCGAACGCTTCATGGATGGCGACCTGCCGGTACTGACCCGCGACCTGACCCAGACAAGTACGACCCTGCGCGCACAGGCCACCAGGCTGGGCAGTGATGCGCAGCGCCTGATGGCGGGCCTGGGCGAAGCGGGCGCGGAGGCCACCGAACGACTGCGCGAGGCGCAAGAGACCATCGCGCGCACCGATGCGATGCTGCTGCGCCTGACCGACACGCTGGACACCGTGGACACCGCCGCGGGCCGGTTCGACCGGCTTGTGGCCGAAGAGGGCGCGCCGCTGATGGCCGAGGCCCGCGCCATGATCGCCAGCGCGACCGAAGCGGTGGACGCCGTGACCCGCGCCACCGCCGAGGACTTTCCGGCGGTGATGGCGGACATCCGGCGGGCGGCCTCGACCGCGAACGCGACGATCGAATCCGTGGGCGCCGACCTGTCCGCGGCCTCGGGGCGGCTGGAAGGGGTGCTGGACACGGCACAGGTAACCATGGACCAGGTGACCGAAACCTTCGCCAACGCCAGCACCACGCTGGAATCGATCAACACCGCGCTGGAGGTTGGCGAACGGACACTGGATGCCGCCGAGCGCGCCTTTGCCGGGGCCGACCGGGTCATCAACGAAGACATATCGGGCCTGATGGCCGATCTTCGCGGGGCTATCGCGCGGCTGGACGGCGCCATCGCGCAGGTCGCAGATGACATTCCCGCAGTCAGCGCCAGTTTGCGCGCCTCGGCCGATCAGGCCAGCGCGGCCTTCACCGAGTTGGGCGCCGTGATCGCCACCTCTGGCCCTGCGGTGCGCAATTTTGCCACTCAGGCGCTGCCGCAATACACCGCCGTGGGGCGCGAAACGCGCGCCCTGATTGCCGGTCTGGAGCGGCTTCTGCGCCAGATCGAACGTGACCCCGCCCGGTTCTTCCTCGGGCGCCAGACCCCGGAGTTCCGCCGATGACCCCTTTTCGCAACACCATGGCATTCCTTGCGATCCTGCTGTTGACGGGGTGTGGCGGAATTCTTGGTCTGGGAGGCACGCAGCCGCTCGATGCGTATGAACTGCGCGCGCCTGCGCAGATGGCGCAGGCCACGCGGACGCTGGCGCGCAGTCTGGTGATCGAAACGCCCGGCGGGGGCGGGGCGGTCGGCACCGACCGTATCCTGATCCGGCCCACGCCCTTGCAGGCGGCCTATCTGCCCGGCGCGCGCTGGACCGACGAGGCACCGCTGATGGTGCAGGGCCTGATGGTGCGCGCCTTTGAGGATACCAATGCGCTGCGCTATGCAGGGCGCCGTGCGCTTCCTGGCGGGTTCTCCGATTTCATGCTGGTCAGCGACCTGACCGATTTCCAGGCCGAGGTTCTGGCGGATGACAGCGTGCAGGTGCGTGTGCGCCTGACCGCGCGAGTGGTGCGCGATGACGACGGGCAGGTGTTGGCCACGCGCACATTCCAGGCCACGGCGCCCGCGACGTCGGACGACGCGTTGCAGGTGGTTGAGGCGTTCAACGCCGCCACATCGGCGGTGCTGCGCGATCTGACGGGTTGGGCGCTGGAGCGTATGGGCGTGCGGCTGGCGGCAGTGCCCGGCGGCGCCTGAGGCGTTTGCCCGCGCGGCTTGGCGCCCAAGGCGCGAAAGCCCCCGCTCAGGGTGCCCGCCCGCCCCTGCACCCTTCGCGGGGGCTGCCCGGTGCAGGGACACCGGGCGGGCGCGGCGGGAGTGGCTGCAGCCGGGTCGCCTCAGCCGGGTTTGCGCGGCAGCTTGCCGTCGGGATAGACAAGCCCGGCCGAGATCACCAGCTTGATCGCGTCCTCGACCGTCATGTCCAGTTCGATCACATCTGCGTGCGGAACAAACAGCAAGAACCCCGATGTCGGGTTCGGCGTGGTCGGCAGGAACACGCTGACCAGCTCCCCGTTGGCCGCCAGCTTGTCACTGATCTCGCCCCGCGTGCGCGCCGAGATGAAGGCGATCGCCCAGATTCCCGGTCGCGGGTATTGCACCAGACAGGCGCGGTCGAATGTCGGCTGGCTGCGCGCCAGTATCGTGTCGGCGATCTGCTTTACCGCGTTGTAGATCGAGCGTACCACCGGCATCCGCTCGACGATCCGTTCGCTCCAGTAGATCAGGCTGCGCCCGATCAGCCCCTTGGCGAAGGCGCCGACCATGATCGCAAAGACCAGGAACAGCACCACCCCCACGCCCGGAATATCCCACCCCAGCAGTGTTTCGGGCCTGTAGGCGCGCGGGATGAACGGCAGCACCCAGCCGTCGAACCAGTTGATGACCGTCCAGACCACCCAGATGGTCAGCACTGCCGGCGCGATCACCGCCAGCCCGGTCAGGAAATTGGTGCGAAGCCGTCCGATCAGGCTGCGCTTCTGTTGCTCGTCGTCGGTCATTCGGATGCGGCGTCCTGCATGGCGATGGCGACGGCGGCGGCCAGTCGCGCGTTGTTGCGCACCAGAGCGATATTCGCGGCCAGCGACCGCCCCTCGGTCAACTCGAAGATGCGCCCCAGCAGATAAGGTGTCACCGCCTTGGCCGCAATCCCGTGCGCTTCGGCTTCGGCCTGCGCCCGGGCGATCAGGGGCGCAAGGGTCGCGGCGGGGATCTCGTCCGCCACCGGGATCGGGTTCGCCACAAGCTGCCCGCCCGCCAGCCCCAGCGCTGCTCGCATCTGGTGCGCACGGGAAATATCGGCGGCGCGGTCAAGGCGCAGCGGCGCGGTCAGCCCGCTGTCGCGCGACCAGAACGCAGGCAGCGCGTCCTGACCGTATGCGATGACCGGCACGCCAAGCGTTTCCAGCACTTCCAGCGTTTTAGGCAGGTCCAGGATCGCCTTGGCCCCCGCTGCCACCACTGTCACCGGCGTCTGGGCCAGCTCCTGCAGATCGGCGGAAATGTCCAAACTGGTCTCGGCGCCCCGGTGCACGCCGCCGATCCCCCCGGTGGCAAAGACCGCGATGCCCGCCAGATGCGCGCAGATCATTGTGGCGGCAACGGTCGTGGCGCCCATCCGCCCTTGTGCCAGACACACCGCCAGATCGGCGCGGCTGAGTTTCATAACACCCTCGGCACGGGCCAGCCGCTCCAGCTCGGGCGCATCCAGCCCCACGCGGATCCGCCCGTCCATCACCGCGATCGTGGCGGGCACGGCGCCAGCGGCGCGCACCTCGGCCTCGACCGCGCGGGCGGTTTTCAGGTTCTGCGGCCAGGGCATGCCGTGGGTGATGATCGTGGATTCCAGCGCCACCAACGGGGCGCCCGCGTCGCGCGCGGCGGCCACTTCGGCGCCAAGGGTCAGGGCATGCATCGTCATTCACTCCCGCTGATGTGTTCCGCCGCGCGCGCCAGCGCCAAAACCAATGCTTCGGTGGCGTCCAGCCCGCGCAGCCGTGCCGCCAGATGCGCCGCCATGAGCGCGTCACCCGCGCCGGTGACCCGCTTTGCCCGCACCGTTGGCGGGGTCGCACGGATGCAGCCCGCCGCATCGGCCCAGGCCACGGGTGCCGCGCCATCGGTCACCAGCGCCGCCGCCGCCCCGGCATCGCGCAACGCACGGGCGGCTGTGGCGGTATCGGCGCAGGGCTGCGCGCACAGGGCCGCAGCCTCGGCCCGGTTGAGGTACAGCACCACGCGCGGATGTGCCAGCACCGCGCGCAGGACCGGGGCCTTGGCGGGCGAGGCCCCGGCCACGCAAAGCATGCGCGTCCCCGGTGCCTCCATCTCGGCGAGCGCAGTCAGCACACCCGGCGACAGGTTTCCGTCCACCACCGCGATCCGTGCCCGCGGGTGCGCCGCAAGCCCGCGCAGCAGCGCGCGCCCTGCTGCATCCGCCGCACGCGTGTCAGCCACGGCGGCGACCAGTCCGCCCGCATCCTCGATCCCCACATAGGCACCGGTCACACCGCCCCGCACCCGCGACAGGCCCCGGCAGTCCACGCCACGTGCCGACAGCGCCGCCTCCAGCTCTGTGGCTGCCACATCGTCCCCGACCGCTGCGATCAACGCCGCCGCCAACCCTTCGCGCCGCAGCGCCAGCGCCAGGTTCAGCGCCACGCCGCCGGGGGCGCGCCGCACCCTGCCGGGAAGGTCTGCGCCGCGGCCCGCAGCGCCGTTCACGTGCCCGATGATGTCCCAATGCGCCGCCCCGATGCAGGGGATCGCGGGCAGGGCTGCGCTCATCGCGTACGGAACCGCAGGATGCGGGCGCGGTCACCCGCGGGCGCTTCGGCTGCGGCGTCGGCATGTCCGCCATAGATCGGCACGTCCAGATACTCGGGCGGGTCGATCCGGTCGCCCAGCGCGGCCAGCGCCTGTGGAAAGCCGCGGGTTTCCCAGACGCCCAGATTGACCGACAACGCCACCACCGCGCCCGGCAGAGTCGCAGCCAGCAGCGGCGCCAGCGCTTCGGGGCCGACATGGCCGTGCGTGAATGTACCCGCGCTGACAATCCCCGCATAGGGTCCGCAACCCGCGGGCAGGGGGCGGGTGATATCGGTCACATGCAGCGCCGCATACAGCCCCTTCTCCCGCGCCACCTCCAGCATCTGCGGCGAGATGTCGACTGCTTCCAGCGGCGCGCCATGGCCCAGTGCGCGTAGCGCCGCCGCCACCAGCCCGGTCCCCGCGCCCACATCCAGCACGGACCCGGCAGGGGGGCTTGCGGCCAGAAACGCCTCTGCCACGCGCAAGGGCAGCGCATAGGCGCGTGCGCTGGCAAAATCGGCGTCATAGCTCTTTGCCCAGTCTGCATAAAGCTCAAGGCATTCCGCCGGGCTGCGCAGGGTATAGGCTCGCTGCAGGTTGGATCCGTCGTCGCTCATCCGCTCCTCCGTCATGCTCTGCTGATGCTGTGGCGTCGAGCCTCGCCACCCTTCATCTTGCCAAAAATACTCAGGCTGACTGCGCAGTTGTGCACAATTGGGTCGCGTGCCCCACTTCGGGGGTGCCGCAGGCGCGCCCGGCCCGGCCCAACGCCGCAAGCCGCGGGCATTTGCCCGCGGCGCCGCGGGGGCGGGAGAACCGGTTCAACCCGCGTGTCCGTTCATTCCTGGTACCACCAGACCTCGGGCTGGAACCCCAGCCAGTCGCCGTACATCGGCAGCCGCTCGGGGAAGCGCAGGCGCGTGTCATGCGCCAGACGCGACACGGGCGAGAACCACATCGGCACCGCGAAGCGTTCGGCCATCAGCACCCTGTCCAGCGCCTGTGCGGCGGCGACAAAATCCTCCTGGCCGTCGGCGGTCAGCAGCCCCTCGATCAGCGCATCGATCGCCGGGCTTTGCGCGCCCATGATGTTGCGCGTCGCGGGGAGGTCGGCGGCCTCGGACCCCCAGTATAGCCATTGCTCGTTGCCGGGGCTCAGCGACATGGCGCGGACCATGTGCGTCATGTCGAAGTCATAGTCGTTCAACCGTTCGGTGTATTGCGCGCTGTCCACGCTCGCAGTATCCACCCGGACGCCCAGCCTGCGCAGGGATTCCACGTAGATGTCCACGATCGCGCGCATCTCGGACGCGCCTTGCCGCAGCAGGATGGTGAATTCGAAGGCCGTGCCGTCGCCGTTGCGCAGCACCCCCGATGCGTCGGGTTCCCATCCGGCTTCTGCGAGGAGTGCGGTTGCCGCGCGCATGTTGGCACGGTTGGCCACCGACCCGTCCGAGACCGGCAACTCATAGCCTTCGACCGCGCCGGGCAGCAGATGCGCGCGCCAGGGCTCCAGCATATCGGCCACGCGCCCTTCGGCCGGGCCGTGGTCCATCCCAAGGATCGAGTTCGAGAAATACGAGGTGATGCGCGGGTCGACGCCCCCGGTGATCGTCTGGGCAACGTATTCGAAGTTGAACGCGTGGATCAGCGCCTCGCGCACCCGCCAGTCGGCGAAGAGGTCGCGGCGTGTGTTGAACACCAGCCCTGTCATCCCCGACGGCCGCTGGTGCGGGATCTCGGACCTGGTCACGGCGCCGGACTGGACACGCGGGAAATCGTAGCTGTCTGCCCAGCGCGCGGCATTGCCTTCGCGCCAGGACATGATCTCACCGGCCTTGAACTGCTCGAACACCACCGCAGCGTCGCCGAAATACTCGTAGCGGACCTCGTCGAAATTGTGCTGCCCGGAATAGAAGCTCAGATCACGTGCCCACCAGTCGGGGTTCTTGACCAGACTGATCGAACGGCCCGGTTCGAAATCGCCGACCACATAGGGCCCCGATCCGATCACCGGCACCAGCGAGGATTCGTCAAAGGCGCGGTCGTCGAATTGTGCTTTCTGCAGGATCGGGCGCAGGCCCAGGATCAGCGGCAGTTCGCGGTCCACCTCGGTGAAGGTGAAGCGCACGGAGCGCGGGCCGGAGGCCTCCATCGAGGCGATCTTGGACCAGGCGGCGTGGTAGCGCGGTTGCCCTTCGGTGCCGAGCGCTTCCATCGACCACATCACGTCTTCAACCGTCACCGGGCTGCCGTCCGAGAATCGGGCCTCCTCGCGCAGGGTGAATTCTACGAAATCGCGCTCGGCATTGGTCTCGACCGATTCGGCGAGCACCCCGTAAAGGGTGAACGGCTCGTCATAGCTGCGGCCCAGCAAGGTCTCGACCGTCAGAAGCCCAACACCCCAAGGCGCAGTGCCGCGCCGGATGTAGGGGTTGAGCGAATCGAAGCCGCCTACCTCGCCAAAAACGATTCGGCCGCCTTGGGGCGCGTCCGGGTTGGCATGGGGCAGATGCGCAAAATCTGGTGGTAGTGCGGGGTCGCCGTACATAGCTATGCCATGCGCGGGCTCGGCCAGGGCAGGGGTGCCGGCAAGCGCGGCAAGGCCCAGGGCCAGGGCGGTGGCAAGGGAATGGCGGGGGCGGGCGGTCATCGGTGCGGGTCCTTTCGCGGCAGCAGGGTCATGCGCGAAGCTACTGTGACTATGTCAAAGTTTCAAACTTTTAGCTTGGATAGTTACGAAAGAAGCGTTATATATGAGGAACTGCTCGATAGGTTTCTTGCCTGTATGAAACCTGCCTCAATGACTTGCGCCCGCCTTGTGCGGGCGCTTT
>SKKS01000002.1 GCA_007123625.1 Paracoccaceae bacterium | reverse complement strand
GAACACCCATTGCGGCGCGTGTTCGGTGCCCAGCCCCACGGCGGTGCGCAGGACTTCCAGCGCATCAAGCGCCGTCACTTGTCCGTCGCGGTTGATGTCGGCGGCGATGAATGCCTCGGGCGTGGCGTCGCCGAAGCTGGGCGCCAGCCCGACCGCCAGGCGCAGCACGTCCAGGGCATCGAGCGCCGAAGGTCGTCCATCCATGTCCTGATCATAAGCGCGCATGGCTTCCAGCCGCCCGCCGACACCCGAAGGCAGCAGATCGAAACCAAAGGCCCCGTCCCCGTCAGTGCCCCGGATGTGGCTGACGGACCGGCCCGACGCGGTGAAGCGCACCTCTACCCCGTCCATCGCGCCTCCTCCGACGCCCAGAATCTGCCCCGACAGGTTGACCAGCCCATCCAGCGCGCCGCCTGCGACCTCGGGGGCGACAAGCGGCGGGGCGGTCTCGGGCCGGGTTTCCTGCTGGGTCTGAAACGTCACCGCGGCCTCGACATAAGCGGGGTTGCCGGTGGCCAGCAGATCGAACAGCGCATTGTCATGGGCCACGGTCCCCGGCTCCAGCCCTGCGGCGGAGACCGCAGCCCGCGCCGCGGCGACTGCATCGGCATCGAAATCGTCAAGGCTCAGCATGCGCGCGGGGTAGTCGGGCAGATAGAAGCTGTCCGGCCCCTCGCCCGGGGCATAGGTGAACAGGCTTTCACTCGGGTCACTGATGCGCCATACGTCACGAAACGCGCCGTAAAGGCCCAGTTCACCCGTTTCCGGGTCATCGCCGAACCGCAGCGGACGCGCCACCAGCCGCCCGTCGCGCAGCGCCAGATCGGTGTCCGGGTCGCCGTCGAAGTTGCCAAGAAGCCCTTCGACCTGCCCGGCAAGCGATTCATCGGCAAAGACGGTGATATCCAGCCGCCCGTCCACCACGGTGATCGAGGCGCTGGTGATCGCAGTGCCGTCAGGATCGCCATGGCGGTGCACCAGATGCCAGGTATCGCCGGTGCGCCAGACCAGATCGGAGCCGACGGTCGCGCTTTCGCCCGAAGCCAGCGCAAGAATGTTGCCATTGACCAGCACGCTGTCCGGTGTGGTGGCATCGACCATTACCCGCCCGCCTGACAGCTGCACAGCCGCGGCAACATTTTCCGAAGCATCGGCCGCCACCGGCGCCATCCGTGCCTGCACCTGGAAAGGGCCTTCCAATGCGCGCAGAAGCACGAATTCACCCGCTGCGTGGAAGTCATAGGCCAGCCCGTCCAGCGTGACCAGATGCGGGTCGGCGATGGTGTCGGCACGCCCGGTTGCGGGTGGCGGGGGCGGAGCAGACCCGCCGCCGCCGATCCAGTCCAGCCAGTCGCGCCATGCGGGCGGCAGGGGGATCTCGGTCACAGGCTCTCCCGGTTCGCCGGATGCGCCCAGAAACGCCCAAAGCTCGGTGTTGCCATTGCGGAATTCGGTTTCGATCATTGTTCCGTCGGGCAGGGAATCGAGAAGCAGTGACACGTTCTCGAGGGCAATCCCCTCACTGGCTGCCAGCAGTTGCACACCGTCCCCTTCCAGCAGCGCCCGCGCGCCCTCCAGCGCCGAGACCTGCAGATTGCCACCGTCCATGGCAAAGGCGCCTGTAACTTCGACCTGGTCATACCCGCCTTCGCCGATGTCGAAATGGACGGTGCTGCCCTGCGCCACCACATTGCCGGTGATCTCCATCCGGCCAGTGCCGGCTTCCCGGCTCAAGCCGTCGGTACCACCAATCTCGTCCCCCACATAAAAGCTGGACCCGGACAGCAAAAGCGCGGGCTGGCCTGCGGCGCCGGTGATGTCGCCCCAGCCCATCAGCATGTTGTTCTGAAGGTTTGTGCCGGCGTGGACCTCGACCAGCGGCGTGAGCAGCCGCCCGCCCTCCATGGCCAGCACCGCCGCATTGGCGCTGGCGTCACCGACTTCAACCTTGGTGGCGGCGCGGACCTCGGCGCCGGTACTGATCCGCAGCCTGCCTGCCCCGGCATCTTCGCTGGCGGCCTCGGGCAGCAACTCGCGACCGATATGGATGCGCGCATCGTCACCGGACAGGTTGACGCGCGTGTCGGAGCCCGAAACCGTCATCCGCCCCGTTCCGCCATTGACGCCGATCTCCAGCGTGGCGGCCGCGCTTTCCAGCGTCACCCAGGCGCCGTCGCTGATCAGCGTGCTGCCGTCGCCGCCGCCGGTTCCGACGATCATGCGTGCCTGTTCCACTGCGGATATATCGACCGCCGTATCCCTGCCGTACAGCAACATCCGACCCGTCGCGCCGGTATCGGGTTCATTGGCGCGTACGCGGCCGACCCCGGCACCAAGCACCACCTGCCCGTCCCGTCCGCCGCCTGCGTCCTCCAGCGCGATCTGCGCGCCGTCGCGTAGCTCCAACCGCCCGGTGCCGGCGTTGGTGCCCACCAGAATGTCGCGCGCACCGTCCAGCCGGGCGTTTGCTCCGATCAGCCACAGCTCCCCCTCGCCGCCGGTGCCGGGGGTGAAGGCCGGGGTGCCGCCGACGATCACCAGCCGGTGTGCATCGCCTTCCAGGGTGACGCTGGAACTGCGAAGATCCGCCCGTGCGGAGGAACCCGCGCCGCCGCCCACGAAGAAATGGGCGCCGTTCCCCTGCGCGCGGATGGTCACATCGGCGCCGTCCTCCAGCAGCAGCCGCCCCGTGCCGGTCTGATCGGGGGTGTCGAACCAGCTGGTGCCCAGCCGGATACCGCCATTGCGCGCGGCATCGATCAGCACCGAACTGTCGGCGATGGTGACCGTGCCGCTGGCCCCGCCTTCGGTGCCCGCCAGCAGCCAGGCATCGAACTGGCGCGCGATGATATCCACTTGCGTGTTGTCCGAGACAGTCAGCACACCCGCGGCACCATCGCCCCGGCCCACCAGGATTTCCGCACTGTCATCGGCCCCTGAAATGGCAAACAGCTCTGCATTGCCGCCGATATCGAGCAAGCCCGTGCCCCCTTCGCGCCCGATCCGGACCCCTGCATAGCCGCCATCGCCGTCCAGATCGATCGGACCATCGGCGCCGAATGTGGTGCCGTCATTCTGCGCGCCGAAGAAGGCGCCGCGTACATGGACATTGCCGTCGCTGCCCTCGGACCGCCCGATATCGATAAAGGCGTAATCGCTTTCGGCATTGCCCAGCACGATCAGCCCGTGGGGCGCATCCGGGTCGGTGGCGCGCGCGCCGGTGATGGTTGCAAGACCGGTGGCGCCTTCTACGCCGAAATTGACACCCGCGCCCGTTTCGGGCTGGCCTGCATTCTCTGCAGTGCCCGCCTGCACCGACATCAGCGCATTGGCCATGACCAGTTCGCCCCGGCTGCCCGCGCGCCAGCCGAAATCGACGAACACATTACGATCAACATTCAGCCCACCGATCAGCGCGCGCGCGCCGTCGCTGATCTGGACCATGCCTTCGGACCCGCGCCCGCCGACCATCATCGACCGCGCCCCGATCAGCAGTGACCCCGCGCCCGCGATTTCCAGCAACCCCGTGCCGCCGGGGGTCAGGCCGGGGCTCGCATAACCCACCGGCACCCAGCCATTGCCGCTCAGATCCAGGATCGAGCCCGAAAGGATGCGCGCCTCGCCCACGGAGCCGTCGCCGCCGCCGACCCAGAAATTCGTGTCTTCCAGCAGGGCCTCGGCATAGACCACGGCCCCGTTCTGCAAGACCACGCTGCCGGTGCCGGTGTTGTCTTCGGTATCGGTCCAGCGGGTGCCGATGCGAAAGCCCGCGCCCTGGCCTGCGGTGATGCTGGCCTCGGCATTGTCAAACACCAGGCTGCCGGTGCCGGCTTCGGTGCCCACCAGCACCCAGGCAAAGGTATCCTCCAGCGGAGTGCCATCGTCGGCGCGCATGGGCGCGGCCATCTCCAGCGTGCTTTCGGTCAGATGGACCGCCCCGGTGGCGCCGTTGCGCCCGATGTTCAGGTCGGCGCTGTGCGCATCGGCGATCAGGGCAAGGGTGCTGCCGCTTTCGACGCGCAGCGTGCCGTCATTGCCTTCCCAGCGACCAACACTGGCAAAGGCGCTGCGGTGCCCTTCCGCCCGCAGGTTCGCGCCGTTCTCCAGCAGAAGCGTGCCTTCGGCCTCGCCGTTCTGCCATTCGCCGATCATCATCCCGGCATCGCGGGTAAAGCTGCGCAGGGTCATCGCAGCGCCGTCCAGCCGCATCTGGCCGGCACCGCCATCCACGCCCAGAGCCAGTTCGGCACCCTCGCGCCCGCCCACGAAGATTGCGCCGCCTTCGGCGTCCAGGCTGCCGGTGCCGTCCGCGCGTCCGACCGAAAGCCGGGCCGAGCCGCCCTTTTCGCCCGGCCCGGTCCAGGGCGTGACGCCGCCTTCGCGCAGCACCTCGACGCCGCTGTTGACCAACGCCAGCGACCCGCCGTTCATGGTCACGGCGCCGGTGCCGTCCTGATGGCCCACGCGCAATTCGACAAAGGGCGAATAGGCATTGCCCACCAGAAACAGCCCGTCGCGGTTGGGGGAATCAGTGCTGCCGCTGATCTCCAGGCTGCCGGTGCCGCCCTGGCGGCCTACATCGACAGCCCCGCCCGCGTTCAGCCCCGCCTGCACCAACGCGAAGGAGTCCGTGATCTGCGCCGTCCCGGTGCCGTCATTGTTGCCGATGCGCAGATGGGTGAAATCATCCGCCCCCGCCGAAGTGGTTTCCATCACGAAACCCGACCCGTCCGTAACGCGCAGCGTGCCGGTGCCGACCTCGCGGCCTACAGACAGGTTGGACCCGGTCCCGGCCATGCGGAATTCGCCCGCGCGCACTTCCAGCGTGCCTTCGGCACCATTCCCGCGGCCGATTGCGCCGCCCTCGCCGCCACCCGTGTTGACGGAATTATCCGCGCCGAACGCGTCTTCCATGCGGAAGGTGGCGCCATCGAGGACCTGCATCAACCCGCGCGTATCCTCGCCGCGCGCGATGGTGATGCGGGCGCCATCCGTCGGCGACCCGGCCGAGAGCACCTCGAGCACGCTGCCCGTGCCGCGGACGATGATCTCGCCCAGGGCGGCCGGATTTGCGGTGCCGGACCCGACCCGTCCCGCCGACAGGAACGGCCCGATTCCGGTCTGCGATTCGAGCGACAGCACATGCCCGTTCGAGATCTCAAGCCGACCGCTTTCGTCGGAAAACCCGTAGAAGAAGGACGTGCCGTCCTCAAAGAACGCACCGGTTCTGGAAATCGCCATATCCGCCTCCTGTCTGTCATGGGAGCGCATGATAGGCCGCAGACCTGCTGCCCACCTTTAACCATCTGAAAAATCAGGCCCCTGAAACCATACGCGACCGTTGCATGTTTTTTCGATTCGCTCAATCAGGAGCGCTCCCGCGCGCGCGGGTCATTCCCGAAGGATCTGCGGGCGGGGTCAGAAGGTCAGCTTGTAGTCTTGCTTGCGCAGGGCCAGAACCGTGCCGATGTGATAGCCGGTCCAGTTGCTTTCCGGGATATTGGCCGCGCGCAGCGCCTCTTCGCCGAACAGCGCGCGCGCGTCTGGCATTTCGGGCAGGTCGAGTATGCGGCCCAGATGCGCCTGCAGGTCATCCGTGCCCAAACGGCGCACATGATCGTCCTGGCCGAACCTGCGGACCCTTTCCCCGGGACCGATCTGCGCGAAACATTCGTCATACGCGCCCGGCAGGAAGGGAATGACACACAGATGCGTCCCGCGGCGTTTCAGCATCCGGTGCAGGTGAAAGATCGGATAGGCCAGCGTGGCCGGGATATGCTCGATCACATGGGAATGCACGATCAGGTCGAACTTGTTTGACGGCCAGTCCTCCATGGCGGTCAGGTCGATCTGGACGCAGTCGCGCACGAAGGGATAGTCGGCGGGAACGAAATCGGCGACGGTGTAATCCTTCGGGTCCAGCATATGCAGCAGCCGGGTGTAGATGCCGCGCTCCGGGGCAAGGTGCAGAACCTTCCAGCCGCGCCGGACCCCAAGCCGCTCGATATGCATCCAGAGCATCCGTGTCCGTTCCAGCGACATGCAGGTGTTGCACCGAACCGCGCCGCGGTCCTTGAGGGTTGCGAAGGTGTCGCCACCGCAGATGTTACACTGCATTTCTTTTCCGTCTGGATGAATCTGGATGGATCAGGCAAAAACTGCCGGGACGCTATGGCGCAACCCGGGAAGTGTCAACACACAGGGCAGGACCGGCGGGCGCAGGCCCGATTCCGGTTTCGCGCGCGAAACAGATTTTCATCAACACATTGGTAATATTATGCTTTCCGTGAATTTTTGTGGAAATCCCAGGCCGGAGCAATGGCCCTACCCCCCGACTGATGCGCTCGTGCCTGCACGCGCATCGACCACCCGCAACCGGACAGCGGGTTTGGAGGGCGCGGGGCGCTGCCACATGATATCATGGATGTCGCGCGTCTGCGGGCGGTAATCCAGCGGCGCCTCCAGCAAAAGCCTGTGGATGGCCGCCAGGTCGAACGCCTTGCAGGCGATCCAGATGTCATCGAGCAGCGCTTCCAGTTCGACCGGCGACAGCGCGACTTCAGAGGCGGACATGATCCGCGGATGCGCCGTGCCTTCGGGGTTTCCGGCGATCAGCAACTCCTCGTGCAGCTTCTCGCCGGGTTTGAGGCCCGTGATCTCGATGGCGATGTCGCCGGTCTCGTCTGCATCCTCGGTGCCGATGAGATATGGCACCAGCCCGTGCAGCCGGATCATGGATTTCGCCAGGTCGAGAATGCGTACGGGGCGGCCCATGTCCAGCACGAAGACATCGCCGCCATGCGCCATCGCGCCCGCCTGGATAACCAGCTGCGCAGCCTCGGGGATGGTCATGAAATAGCGCGTGACGTCGCGGTGCGTGACGGTCACTGGTCCGCCGCGTTCGATCTGATCGCGAAACCGCGGGATGACCGAACCCGAGGACCCCAGCACATTGCCGAAACGCACCATCGAGAAGACACAGCCATGCCCGCGCTGCGCCTCTGCCTGGCAGATAAGTTCAGCCAGCCGCTTGGTGGCGCCCATCACGTTGGTCGGGCGCACGGTCTTGTCGGTCGAGACGAGGGTGAAATTCTCCACGCCGCATTCGGCTGCGGCACGGGCCAGGACGCGGGTGCCGAAAACATTGTTGTGCATCCCTTCGATCAGATTCTCCTCGACCATGTTCACATGCTTGTAAGCGGCGGCATGATAGACGGTCTGCACCTCGAGCTGGGCGAGGATCGCGCACATCCGGGCCGGATTCTGGACCGATCCCAGCACCGGACAAAGCTGCGGCTCCGCGCGATTGCCCAAGCTGTCGCGCAATTCGGTCGTGATTGTATAAAGCGCGTATTCACAGACATCGAGCATGACCAGACGCCGCGGGCCCTGCGCCATGATCTGGCGGCACAGCTCGGCGCCTATGGTGCCACCGGCGCCGGTCACCATGACCACCTTGCCGGTGATGTTGCGCTGCATCAGCTCGGGCCGGGGTGGCACCGGATCGCGGCCCAGCATGTCCTCGGGGGTAACAGGACGCAGGTCGGTGAACCGCGCCCGCCCCGAGACCAGATCACCCATGGCAGGGATGGTCTTGACCTCGACGCCGAGAGTTTCCAGCCGTGCGATGATCCGGCGCCGACGCGAACGGTTCAGGCTGGGCATGGCCATCAGCACCTCGCGGATGTGCCAGCCCGTGGCCAGCATGCGCATGTCCGCGGCCGGATGCACGCGCACCCCGTTGATGGTTGCCCCGTGCAGCCGCGCGTCGTCGTCGATAAAGGCCACGGGCTGGTATTCAAGCCCCAGGTTCAGCGCCGCGACCAGCTGCTGGCCTGCCTGCCCCGCCCCATAGATGATCACCGGAGTGGCATCGCGCAATGCCGGTTTGCGGATGAATGTCCTGACCCCGAACCGAACGCCTCCGGCAACCAGCAGCACCAGCATCGCATGGGTCAGCGCCAGCCCCGCAGGCAATGGCGCGCCCAGGGTAAGCGCCGTCACCAGCGTGGCAGCCGCGCCAAGCCCCGCCCCGGCGGCGACACTGCGCATGGTCGTGCCCGTGATATAGCGCAGCACTACGCGATAAAGCCCGAACCAGTGAAAGGCATAAAGACTGACCGGCACGCCAGTCAGGACCGCGGCCCAGATGGTCGGCTCGCGCAGCGTTGCCGGTGGGGCGCTGTGGAAGAGAACCGCCAGCGGCAGACAAGCCAGAATGAGCAGCGAATCCGTCCCGAGAAGCAACAGCCGCTTGTGCGCACGGCTCAGGCCATGAAGCTCCAGGGCTGCGCGCACCCGAACCCGCGCACGCTGGAAACTGCGGGGGGCGAAAATGTTATACCATGTCACACGGGTGCCTTGCTCTGTCGACCGGCATGAAAAGAATGTCCGAAGCGCGATCCTGAGGGCGATCAGACAACTCAATGCGATGAATCATATATCCGGAATAACAGATCGCACAAATTTGTGTCAAAAAAAAAGGGCAGCGGCCGACAGACCGGCGGATACATGCCCGGGATTGCCCGTTTTTCCGGCAAGCGGGATCAGTCCGGCCGCAGGCGCATGGCGCGCGCCGCACAGGCGGGCGGGGTCGGCAGCAAGATTTCGGACCGGCCATCTCAGGGATCTGTCTCGGGGATCATCTTTGGCAGCACATTTTCAGGGCTCGCTGCACAGCCACGCGATCAGCCGCGCACGCAGGGGTCCGTCGACCTTGGCTCCTGAAAGGGTCAGTGTCGCGTGGCTGAATCCGCCGACGGTTTCCAGCCATATCCCGGGGCGGATTTCCTCGCGGTGCGGCGCCTGTGGCGCAGAGTCCGCAGGCCGGTCGACAGACTTTGTGCCTGGTACGGCCCCGGGCTGTGCCACAGGGGACGCACCGTCGCCTGCCCCGGCCGGGGTGGCCAGCGCCTTTTCCAGCAGGGCCAGTTCGGCCGCGGCGGTGGCGGGGCGGGCCTTGCGCAGCCGGTCAGCCAGCCGGCGGCCGAAACCCGCATTGTCCCCAAGCGCCCGTGCAAGCGCCAGCCCCAGCCGCTCGGGGATCGCCGCGGCGAAACGCAACTGCCCATCAAGCTGTTCATGAAGAACCAGGAAGGACCCGATCTTTGACCGCTTCGCCCTGCTGGCGGCGGCGAACAGCCCGGCAATGGCTGCGCGTGCATCGGGATAGATCCCCGCTCCCGCCGCCAGCGCAGCGATGCGAGCGCGCTCGTAATAGCTGATGCCTGCGCGGATTTCGTTTTCCTCGACCATGGCGCGATAGGCATCGGCCAGGCTTTCGGGCGTGCGCACGACCGCGAGCACCTGCGCGAAAGCAGGATCGCCGGTTTCGGCCTGCAGGTGCCGCAGGGCCGCCAGCCGCCGCCAGCCCGAGATCAGCCCGAAGCGCCCGCCCCCGAGTGCGGTGACCTCGATCGGCATCTGCTGGCCCCGCGCGCGGATCGAGGCAATCAGGTCGGCCATATCCCCGGGCTCGGCGCGCAACCGGTCACGCTGCAGATGGGCCGCATCGATCTGCTCCAGCCCCAGTCGCAGCATCAGCCGTCCCGAAGTGCGCGCCTCTTCCAGATCGGCTGTCAGCGCCGCCAGCGCGGCCTGCGCGGAGCTTTCGCCCACCACCTGCGCGATGGGCGCCGTTCGCGACGCCGCTACAGGGGACGCTGGGGCGGGCAGGGCGGGGGCATCCCCCTGAGGGGGCAGGTCCTGAGCCTTGCGTTCCAGTCCGATCGTATCAAAGCTCAGCCGCTTGCGTCGGGCCATGGCATGCTCTCCTTGGCTGGGGGGCGGACAGGATGGGGCAGGCGAATTGAAAACCCCTGACCCGGGCGCGCGGAAGGCCCTGGGTGCAGGCGTGGAAAGCAAAGGTGTTTCCGGGAAATGTAGAAGAAATACCGTTTATTTTCATACGCTTCAATTTCTTTTGTTTCGCGCGCGAAACAGCGCACTCTTGCGAAACACCGTGCGCCGTTGCGCGCCCTGGTAGGTCGGGACATCACGCTGCCCCTTCGGCGGTCCGTGCCTTTTCTTCGCGCCGCCAGCTGCCAATGGCCAGCCGCTTGAACATGGCATAGGTGTCATCGAAGGTTTCGCGTCCACGAATATAGGTCTCGCGGTTGAAATCGCGGTAATCTGCTTCGTAGATCCCTGCCACCTGCTCGCCCGCCTGGCCGATCAGCGCCGTGAAGGCCTGCCGTTCCGACGCCAGCGTATCGCCCAGCAGCCCCTGCATCAGAGCCGCGAATTCCGCCTGCTGGGCACTGTCGTAGCGGGTGATGACCGTGCGCACCGCATCCCATTCGAAACGCAGTCCCGGGCGGCCAAGCGCGCGGGCGACCATGTTCTCGCTATCCTCGATCGACTGGAACGTGGCGTGCAGCATGTCGAAGAACCGCCCCGTGCTGTCGAACTCCAGAAACGATGCCCCGGTGGGCACCAGCAGGATATCCGCCGCCGCCAGCCCGTTGATGGTCAGATACCCCAGCGCCGGCGGCGTATCGAGCAGGATCAAGTCATAGCTGTCAAGGACCCCGTCCGCGGCCAGGCTTTCGGTCAGCGCATCCCAGAGCTTCCAGCCGCGCGCTGCCATGCGCCAGACCGGGATCTGGAACTCGGCCCAGTAGAGGTTGAGCTGCGCGCCTATGATGTCGATCTGCGGCCAATGCGTGGACTGGATCACGTCGGATGCGCGGATCTTGCGGGCTTCGTCTAGGGTATCGTCGAGCGGTTGCGGGGCCTCGCCACGCGACAGCCGCGCCTGGTTCTCGGCCATCAGATGGGTGGCGTAGTGGCGCGCCAGAAGCGGAAACACGGTCTGCCATTCATCGGCCACCTGCGTGCCGAAGATCGCGCTGATCGATCCCTGGCTGTCCAGGTCGATCACCAGCACCTTGTAGCCGTCAAGCGCCGCCGACATGGCCAGATGTGCCGTGGTCACCGACTTGCTGACCCCGCCCTTGAAATTCGCCACCGCCGTGATCCGAGCGGGCAGCCCCGCAGGGCGGTAGGGCAGGTACTGCTTGCGCCGGGTACCTTCGGCGGCAAAGTGGTGGCGCAGGACCATCACTTCCTCGAGGGTGAACCATTTCGACCCGCCCTCGACTTCGGTATGGCCTTGCGGCAGGTTCGGGTTCGCCCGCAGCACCCGGCGGAAATGCGCTTGCGCCACCGGGATCAGGTAGCGTGTGATTTCCCATGTGGAAAACCGCCGGAGGGTCCGGGTCCCTTGTGCATCCAGGCCGCGTTCCGCCAATGCCTTGCGCCCTTCGGCAAAGCGCGCGGCGACAGCAGCGAAATCCCTGCAATGCAACGACGCACCAAGCTCTTCCGCAGCCCGGTCGGGGCCGATGTTCAGATAGGGGGGATTCGGAGTTACCATGCAGATTTTCACTTTTCATGTATTCATTATTTACCGGTATACCCAAAATATGAGCACATCAATATATTTTCGTCATGCGACACTATAAACTCATTATTATCAGTGCCTTGTATAGTATCGGACCTTGTGGAGGCGCATATGCCTGCCCGGATGCCTATCTGTGTGGCCTGAGTTAGATTTAGTTATATATTTAGTTAAGGGATAGATGCCGTGAGCCTTAAGCATTGATAATCAAGGAAAATCACAAGAACTTGTGAGTATGATGTGACTCTGAAACCACGATCAAGCGATTCCGGAACCCCGAAGGTATGACTCCGATCCCCCGAACCGACCGGGTTGCGTCTCGACAGTCGCTGTGGATAACTCTAGGGTGAGCGTCAATGAAACCACGAAGTCGCGCCTGCTGAGGGTCGGGAAGGAACGGATCAGGGCATGGGTGAAGGCTTGCTTCCCGATCGTCGTCGGCAGGGTGATTTCTTCGTCTGCGATATGCTGGGGGCCCACCCCAAGGATGATCTTGCCTCGATGGAGCACCCGCTGTTCTCGCTGTCTACCCGGCCTGACCTGCGGGTGCTGGAATATGCACACAACGGCGTTGCGGTCACGGTCACGCCGTCGGTGTGCGGGCGCGCCACGATCCACGACAAGGACATCCTCATCTATTGCATCAGCCAGCTTGTCGCCGCGCTCAATGCCGGGCGCGACGTGTCGCGGCGGCTGCGGCTGCGGGCGCATGACCTGCTTGTGGCCACCAACCGCGACACGTCGGGGGACGCCTACAAGCGCCTGCGCGAGGCTTTCGAGCGGCTTGCGGGCACGCGCATCACCACCAACCTGGCCATGGGCGAACTGGACGCCACCCGCGGCTTTGGCATGATCGAGGATTGGGAGATCCTGCGCCGCACCCGCACCGGCCGCATGGTCTCGGTTTCGGTGACGCTGTCGGACTGGCTGTACCGGGCGGTGCTGGCGCGCTCGGTGCTGACGCTCTCGCGCGACTATTTCCGCCTGCGCAAGCCGCTGGAGCGGCGCATCTACGAGTTGGCGCGCAAGCATTGCGGCCGGCAGCGCGAATGGCGCGTGAGCGTGGGCGTGCTGCACCGCAAGTCAGGTGCCGCCTCGCCGCTGCGGGTGTTTCGCAAGATGTTGCGCGACATGATCGGGGAGAATCACCTCCCCGAATACCGCCTGGCCGAGGAGCCGGGCGACATGCTGGTGGTGACCCCTCGTGCCGATCCTGCGGGGGCGGGGGGCATGCGTACCCTGCCGCCATTGACTGCCGCGGTGCTGGAGCGCGCGCGGGCGCTGGCGCCAGGCTGGGACGTTCACGCGCTCGAGGCCGAATGGCGCGCGCACTGGGCGGCGACAGGGCGCGTGCGTCTTCGCAGTCCCGGTGGCGCGTTCCTGGGCTGGATTCGCAAGCGCATGGCGTGACGCGCATGCCTGTGCTGCGCGACAAAAATCGCGCATCGACATTGCCACTCTTTCACTGACGGATGGCGTATGCAAGACTGGCGCCGGACGAACAATCGCTTCAGATCATATTACGCCACCAAGAACGAGGGTTACCATGACCGAGCACACCCGGGATTTTTCCATGCAGATGAACGCTGATGCGGATCCTGCCGCGCGCCGGGCCTTTGTCGGAAAGTGGATTGCACGCAACCAGCGCCGTCTGGCCGCAGGTCTGGGCAGCACGGTGCTGATGCTTCCGCTTCTGGCGCATGCCGCCGCCGACGCGGTCAATGCACTGGACATTTCCGGCGTGCGTGCGGCCACGCTCAATCCCGATGGCAGTGCGCAACTGACCTTGGCCAACGGTCAGCAGGTGCAGGTGGGCGCATCGTCGGTGCAGGTCGCGGCGGACGGCACTATTCTGATTTCGGCCGCGGCTGCAGAGCTGGTGGCCGAAGCGGCAGCGGGTGTTGCGGCTGCGGGCGCAGGGACGGGCGGGGCCGGGTTGGGCGGCGGTGCCGCCGTTGCCGGGGCGATTGCGGGGATCGGGCTGGCCGCTGCGGCGGGGGGCGGATCGAGTGAGTCTGCGGATCCGGCGCCGCCGCCGTCGGCCCCGACGCCGGTGTTGAATGTCGGCACGTTCAGCAGCGCCAGCCCGCAGACCACCGAGGAGATTTTCGGCACCACCTTCCCGGAGCTGGAGGCCGGTGACCGTCTTTTTGTCCGCTTCGGCGCCGAAGGCGCGGAAACCGAAGTGACGGTCAATGCCGACGGCACGGTCGGTTTTCCGGCGGACCTGGATCTGTCCGGGCTGCAGGGCACGCAGGTGCTTAGCTACCGGGTCGCGCGCGCGGCTGCGGATGCTGATGATGTGACCGGCAGTGCGGAAGTCGTGATCGACACGATCCCCCCCGTGATCACCATCACCACGCCGATTGCCGGAGACAATGTCCTTAACGCCGCCGAGCAGGGCGCGGATCTGGTGATCGAGGGCACCGCCACCGGTGTCGAAGACGGGCAGCTGGTGCGTGTCACCTTTGCCGGCGGGGTGTACCGTGTGCCGGTGTCCGGCGAGGCCTGGTCGGTGACGGTCCCGGCCGATGTTCTGGCCGGGCTGGCGGATGGCGCGAGCCTTGTCATCGGGGCCAATGTCTCGGATGCGGCGGGCAACCCGGCGGCGACGGCGACGGCGACGCTGACCACGGATTTCACGGCCGGGATCACGCTTGATCCGGTGGCGGTCGAGACGCTGAACCAGTTCACCGGGCTCGAGATCACGGGCACCACAACCGGTGTCGAGGCGGATCAGGAGGTTCTGGTCAACTTTGCCGACCAGGAATTCACCGCCGCGGTCGGCGCCGACGGCACTTGGTCGGTGGCGATTCCCGCAGCGGTGATCGAGTCGCTGGCGGACGGGGCTGAGGTCGCGGTCAGCGCGGCGGTCGCGGATGTGGCGGGCAACCAGGCCGATGCCGCCGTCAGCAGCACTGTCGACTTCTCGACCCCGGCGCTGGTCATCACCGCGCCCGAGGGGGGTGGTTTCGTCAACGCGGCGGCAGCGGCCGAGGGGCTGGCGGTTTCCGGTTCCGCGCTGGAAGGCCAGGTGGTGACCGTCGCCCTGAACGGTGCAGAGCGCGAGGTCACGGCCGGTGCCGACAACACCTGGAGCACCAGCTTCGATGCGGCGGACCTGCCCGCCGCTGATGGCGATTTCACCATCACGGCGTCGACCGTGGTCGAGGGCACGGCGATCACCGCGCCTGCGGTGACGCTGACGCTGGACACCACGCCGCCGGTGCTGGGCATTGACCCGGTCGCCGGGGACAATGTGCTGAACGCCGCCGAGCAGGGGGCGGATCTGGTCATCTCGGGCACGGCCGCGGGGGCCGAGGACGGGCAGGAGGTGCGCGTCACCTTTGCGGGCGGGGTTTACCGTGTGCCGGTGACGGACGGTGTCTGGTCGGTGACGATCCCGGCCGATGTTCTGGCCGGGCTTGATGACGGGGCGAGCCTTGTCATCGGAGCCAATGTCACCGATGCGGCAGGCAATCCGGCGCCCACGGCGACGGCGACGCTGGCCACGGATTTCACCGCCGGGATCGCGCTGGATCCGGTGGCGATCGGCACGCTGAACCAGTTCACGGGGCTTGTGGTCTCGGGGGGTACCACGGGGGTCGAGGAAGGCCAGGAGGTTCTGGTCGGTTTTGCCGGGCAGGAGTTCACCACCACGGTCGGCGCCGATGGCATCTGGTCGGTGCTGATCCCGGCCGAGGCGGTTGCCGCGCTGGATGACGGGGAAGAGGTCGCGCTCAGCGCGGCGGTCGCGGATGTGGCGGGCAACCAGGCCGATGCGGCGGCCAGCAGCACTGTCGACTTCTCGACCCCGGCGCTGGTCATCACCGCGCCCGAAGGCGGCGGCTTCGTCAATGCCGCCGATGCCGCTGCGGGGCTGACGGTCTCGGGCGTGGCGCTGGAAGGGTCGGAGGTGACGGTCACGCTGAACGGGGCGACCCGCATGGTCACGGCCGGGGCTGACAACACCTGGAGCACCGGCTTCGACGCGGCGGACATGCCTGCGGCGGACGGCGATTTCACCATCACGGCGACCACCACCATCGAGGGTACGCCGATCGCCGCGCCGGAGGTGACGCTGACGCTGGACACCACAGCACCCGAACTGACGCTGGAGACGGCGGTCACGGCTGACGGCCTGGCGCTTTCGGGCACCGCGTCGCCGGATGTGGACGCGGTCGCGCTCACCGTTGGCGCAGCGGCCTTCACCGCGCCGGTCT
>SKKS01000061.1 GCA_007123625.1 Paracoccaceae bacterium | reverse complement strand
CCGACTGGACCGAAGCGCTGGAGGATGCGGCGCTGGACGCCATCATCCGCGCTGCGGCCAACGCGGGGCCGGTGGTGCTGAGCGGCAGCCAGCCACCGGGCGTGGGGCCTGCGTTTCCCACGCGCCTGGCCGCGGCGTTGGGTCCACGGCGGCTGATCCTCGACACGTCGGGTGCGGCGCTTGCGCATGTGCTGGAGGGGGCGACCCCGGCGCCCTGGGTGCTGCGGCTGGACCAGTCCGAAGCCGAGTCCCTTGCGGGCGGGGCGATGCCGGATGTGACGCAGTCGCTCGCGCTGGCGCGGGACCTTGTCGCGCGCGGCGTCGCCGGGATCGTGGTGTTGGCACTGGGGGCCGAAGGGTCGGTGCTGGCGGCCCGCGATCACGCGCTGCACTGCCGCCCGCCCTGCGTCGATGTGCTCAGCAAGGTCGGCGCGGGAGACAGCTTCACCGGCGCCTTCGCGCTGGAACTGGCGCGCGGGGCGGCGCTGGACGTGGCGCTGCGACACGGGACCGCAGCGGCTGCGGCGGCGGTCATGTCCCCGGCCAGCGCGCTCTGTGCCCCCGATGAGGTGGCGCGCATCGCCCGCGACTGCCAGATATCCGACCATGCAGCGCATATCTGACCGGCGGCGGGGGGCACCGGACGCAGTCTTGACAGCGCGCAGGGCAAGGCCCAAGCCTCGGCCATGATCGATTTCCGACCCGTGGCGCACATCCTTGGCATCCTGACCGCCGCCGTCGGTGTGATGATGCTTTTGCCTGCGATGGTGGACCGGATCGCGGATCAGGCGAACTGGAAGGTGTTCATCACCTGCGCGTCGGTGACGGTCCTGAGCGGGGGCTTGTGCGCGCTGGCCACGCGCGGGACGGATTATCGCGGCCTGAACACGCGGCAGGCCTTCTTGCTGACGGTCGGGGCCTGGGCGCTGATGCCGGTATTCGGGGCGCTGCCGTTCATGCTTGCGGGGCTGCCGGGCGGGTGGACGCATGCGTATTTCGAGGCCATGTCGGGTGTGACCACTACCGGTACCACGGTCTATGTCGGGCTGGATGATCTGGCGCCGGGATTGTTGCTGTGGCGGTCGATCCTGCAATGGCTGGGCGGGCTGGGGATCGTCATCGTGGCGCTGGTTTTCCTGCCCGCGATGAAGGTCGGCGGGATGCAGTACTTCCGCGCCGAGGCGTTCGACACCATGGGCAAGGTCATGCCGCGCGCGATCGACATCTCGAAGGCCCTGCTTCAGACCTATCTGATCCTGACGGCGGTGGCTGCAATGGTCTTCATGTTCCTGGGCATGAGCGGATTCGAGGCGGTCAATCACGCGATGACTACCATCGCCACCGGCGGGTTTTCGACCTCGGACGAGTCCTTCGGCAAGTTCGACGCGGCGACGCAATATGCAGGCGGGGTGTTGATGGTGCTCGCAGGGTTGCCCTTCATCCGGTATGTGCAACTGGTCAACGGCAGTGCCGCGCCCTTGTGGCGCGACATCCAGGTGCGCGCCTTCCTGCGCTGGCTTGTCTATGCCGTCGCCGCGATCGTGGCCTACCGGCTGCTGAGGGGCGAGGCGGCGGTGGCGGCGGACGTGCTGCGCGAGAGCTTCTTCAACGTGGTGTCGCTGTTCACGGGCACGGGCTATGGCACCGCCGATGTGGCGTCCTGGGGGGACTTCCCGTTGCTGGTGGTGCTGGTGGTCGGGTTCATCGGAGCCTGCACCGCCTCGACCGGCTGTTCGCTCAAGGTTTTCCGCTATCTGGTGATGTTCGAGGCACTGCGCGCGCGCATTGCGCAACTGCGCCATCCCAGCAGTGCGGTGGTCATGCGGCTGGACGGGCGACCGCTGGACGATGATGTGGTGCGTTCGGTCGTGGTGCTGTTCTTCGCGTTTGTGTCCACTTATCTGGTGCTGGCGGTGCTTCTGACTATGACCGGGCTCGACACGCGCACCGCGCTGACCGCCGCCTGGACCGCGATCTGCAATATCGGCCCCGCTTATGGCCCCGAAGTCGGGCCGACCGGCGCGGTGGACGGCTTCCCGCAGGCGGCGAAATGGCTGATGGTGGGGGGCATGTTCCTGGGGCGGCTGGAACTGCTGGCGGTGCTGGTCCTGCTGCTGCCACGCTTCTGGCGCGGATGACTCAAGGGTGCGCTGCGCGCAGTGTTTGCGAAGAAGCGCCCGTGCGCCGCACCACCCGCCCGCCCATGCACGGCCTGCGCACCAGTGTGACCCGGATCGTCACGCCCCGCCGCCAACCATCGCGGCAACCACTGCGGCGGCGACGTCATGATCCACAGAGGTTGCGGGCAGGCCGGTGGCATGGGCCACGGGCCGGAAGCGGGCGCGAAACGCCGCCAGCCGGTCGGCTGCAGGGGCGGGGGGATAGCCGATTGCATCAAGGCACGCATCCAGCGGCTCCCGGGGCGCGGGCGTGTGCGCCAAGGGCACCACCGGCGCCAGCGCAAGCCCCTGCCGCGCCAGTCGTTGCCAGTCGAACCTTGGTCCGGGGTCGTGCTTGCGCTCGGGCGCCATGTCCGAATGGCCGATCACGCCACGGGGGGAAATGCGCCAGCGGACCAGCACCCCCGCCAGAAGCGACTCCAGTCTGCGCATCTGCGGCTCGGGGAACGGCCTTGTGCCGGGGTTTTCCAGCTCGATCCCGATGGAGCGTGAATTCACATCGGCCCGGCCTTGCCAGCTGCCTGCGCCCGCATGCCAGGCGCGCATCACCTCGTCCACCAGTTGCCACAGCCGCCCGTCCGCGGCGACAAGGTAATGCGCCGACACCTCGGCCGTCGGATCGCACAGCCGCTTCAGCGCCGCCTGCGCATCCGACATGCCAGTGTAATGCACGACCACCAGCGCAGGAAGCAGGCCATCCCGGCGCGGGCCGAAATTGGGCGAAGGAAGCCAGATTGCACCACCCTCTGCCACTAGGGCGGAGGGCTGGGCGCCGGGCTCAGGGCCTGCCAAGTTGCGCGGCGCGTGCGGCCTGGCGGAACGGCGCCGGGTCCCACCAGCAAGCGAAACCATCCCCGTCGGGATCCAGATGGTTGGGGTCGCGTTCGGGGCCACCGGCGGCAAGAAACGCCTCTTGTGCCTCGTCTTGCGTGCGGTACTGCGCACAGGCGGACTCCCACCGCCGCCAGCGCAGCGGATGGCTGCGGTTATGCAGTTGCTGGCCGACTGCGTGCGTCGTCGACAGCGCATAGGCAAACAGGTTCGGGCCGCCCGCGCCCTGGGGCACCGAGTCCACCTGAACCTGCGGGACGTGATCACGCTGTACGACCTGATTCTGACGCGCGGTGCCGAAAGGCGCGGGCGTGAATCCCTGATCACTGACCGCAGCCTGCGAACCGGCACTGCCCGGGGCTGCGGACGGAGCCACAGCGCTCAGCGGAGCGCCCACGGACTGCGGTTGCTGCGGCGGTGGCGCGGTGGCGAAGTCCGTCCCCTGCGGCTGCTGTTGTTGAACCGCTGTGCCGGGTCGCAGGGCGGCCACGGCTTGCGCACCGACGCTGCCCTGTGCCGGGGCGCTGGTCTGCTGCCCGGCGTGCTGCTGGCCCGCGCCCGGGTTCACATGCATCACCGGGTTCTGCGCGTGCGTCCCCTGCCGCGCCTGCTGCGCCCGGATGCGTGACAGCTCGTCCTGGGCGCGCAGATAGGCATGATAGTCACTGAACCCCACACCGCGCGCCTGATTGGCGGTGGTGTTGGAATAGGGTGGTGTCGGATCGCAGGCGGCCAGGGCAAAAGCCGCTGCCAGCGATCCGGCCACGATTCTGAATATCCGCATGTGCTGTCTCTGCCCCGGTCTGTTCACGGTCTTGATGCCTGTCCCGCTCGCGCAGGTTACCACCATTTCGCAGGCTTGGAAACAAAGCCCGCGGCGGTCTCAAGAACCTGTGCGGTCTGCAGCAGTCCGGCCTCGTCCCAAGGGCGTCCGATCAGCTGCAACCCCAGCGGCAACCCCTGCCGGTCCTGCCCCGCAGGCACCGCGATCCCCGGCAACCCGGCCAGATTCACGGTCACGGTGAACACGTCATTGAGATACATCTGCACCGGATCGGCATCGGCCATTTCGCCCAGACCGAAGGCCGCCGACGGCGTGGCGGGTGTCAGGATCGCATCCACGCCTTCAGCGAACACCGTGTCGAAGTCGCGCTTGATCAGCGAGCGGACCTTGCGCGCGCGATTGTAGTATGCGTCGTAGAAGCCCGCTGACAGCACATAGGTACCGATCATCACGCGGCGCTGCACTTCGGGGCCGAAACCTTCGGCGCGGGTCTTCTCATACATCTCGGTGATGCCATCGCCCTGCGCCAGTTTCGCGCGGTGCCCGTAGCGCACCCCGTCGTACCGCGCGAGGTTCGACGAGGCCTCGGCCGGGGCAATGACGTAATAGGCGGGCAGCGCGTATTTCGTATGCGGCAGCGAGATATCCACGATCTCGGCGCCTGCATCGCGCAGCATTTCGGCGCCATCGGACCACAGTTTTTCAATCTCGGAGGGCATCCCTTCCATCCGATATTCGAGCGGAATGCCAATTTTCCGACCTTTCACGCCTGCGCCCAGCGCAGCCTCGAAATCCGGCACGGGCAGGTCGGCGGAGGTGGAATCCTTCGGGTCATGGCCGCACATGACTTCCAGCATGAT
>SKKS01000095.1 GCA_007123625.1 Paracoccaceae bacterium | reverse complement strand
TAGTTGTCGGGGTCGGCCTGCCAATTGCGCCATTGGGTTTGGAAGGCATGGTCGCGGTTGTTCGAAGAAAGCTCCCAATCCGGCCAATGGGCCGGTCGGTTGTTTCCATGCGGCAAGAACACACTGGCATCACCGAAACTGTTTTCGATCTGGTTTTTTTAGGAACTTTCGGACCGAAAGAGTCTATCAAAGTTCATGGAAGTTGCTTGAGCCTGCGTTTTCCAGTCGGATCGGCGCGCCGTGAGGCGTGGCATGGGCCGCCGCTTGCCATCGCACCGTGAAGGCGTCGACTTCGGCCGCAGTGGTTGCGGCCTTTGCCGTCACGATGGCCTCAAGCGCAGAAAGCCAGCAGGCATAGTAATCCGACCCGTCGGGCGCCGCGCCCTCCAGCGCCTTGCCCAGGGCGGCGGCCCATTCTGGCCAGGTGAACAGGCCGGCCTGGTGCAGGGCCAGGGTCATGGCGAAGGCCTGCGCCTGCCAGGGCGCATCGAAAGGGTTCTCAGGCGGGTTCAAGATAGCGCTCCCATGCATCGACCGACACCGTGAGGCCGGGCTCGGTATCCGGCCCCCAGAGTGCGGCGCCGTCGAACACGACGGTATAGAGATGTTCGGGGTTCTCGCCGCGCTGATGAGCGCTGGTGTCGGGCAGGATGAAGCCGCCGTGCGTAGACTCTATCACGCCGGTATGGCCGCGCACGTAGCGCGGCAGGCGGGTGTGGTCGCGCGGGTGTATGTTGCGCGCACGCACCCGGTCGCCAGGGCGAAAGCGCGGAGCGATACCGAGCGGGCGCTGGTAATCGCTGCCTGCCGCAAGCACCGCAGGCACGGTCGCAGCCTCAAGGCGGCGGGGATGCGGGCCGACAGCCGGTGCAGCACTGCCCTGCGCCAGTTCCTGCGCGCTGACCAGGCAATGGTTCAGCAACAGGGCCTCAAGCGCGCGCAACCAGATTTCAAAGTAGCTTGCACTGTAATAGACCGCCGGAGGAAGGCTTTCGCGGGCATGTCGGCTTTCGTCGATTTTCCACAGCCCCAGCGCGCCGACACAAAGGGTCAGGCCCAGCGCACGCCCCTCCCATTCGGTGTGGAAAGGTGGCTCGTCAGGTTCGGGGCGCACCGGGCCAAAGCCCATCTGCCCGCCCAGATCGTGTGGGCCGTTCATGCGAGCACCAGCGGCAGGCCGGTGCCGATCATGCTGTCGCGGGTGACAAGTCCGGCCAGCGCCGCCCGGTCAAGTCCGTCAGAGTGCGCCGGGCGCTGCGGGATAACCAGATAGCGCAGCTCCGCAGTGGAATCCCAGACGCGGATGCACGTGCTCGCAGGCAGCGTGACGCCGAACTCGGCCAGCACCGCGCGTGGCTCGATCACCGCGCGCGATCGGTACGCCGGGGATTTGTACCAGACTGGCGGCAGCCCCAGCACTGGCCACGGATAGCACGAGCAAAGTGTGCAGACGACCATGTTGTGCACGGTGTCAGAGTTGAACACCGCCTTCATGTGCTCGCCCTGGCGCCCGGTGAAGCCCATCGAAGCAATGGCGGCAGTGGCGTCGCTGGCCAGCCAGACGGCAAACGCGGGATCATCCCAGGCACGCGCGACGACCTGCGCGCCGTTTCTGGGGCCGACCTTTTCGGCGTAGGTTTCGATGATCGCGTCGATGGCGGCGGGATCCACAAGGCCCTTGCGGGTGAGAATGGTTTCCAGCGCACGGGTGCGTGCCTCCATCGGGTCCAGGTGGTTGTCATGGTCGTGGTTATCATGCGGCATGGAACTCTCCGGGCTGTGGGAAAGGCTAGCCGCTTTGGCGGGACTTTCCAACAGATTGTGGGTCCGTCTGTCCACCTTGGGCCTGCGGCTGTCCACCTTCCGAGGGCTCTTTCGGCGTCATGTATCAAGCGCACCAAACGCGCACCGGTCAAGTGGCGGCGCGGTCAGAAGTTGCACGCAGCGCAGTTGCAAAAGCGCGGGCACCTGTGCACGCCATGCCCGGATCGGCGTGCAATGCCGCTGAGCAGACATGGCCCACTTCGGGGTCAGTGCGCTGAGCGTGTGGATCGGATGTCCACGCAGGCCTCAAAGGTTGCCTGACCGACCGAAAAGGGAAAGGCCGACAATGCGGCATCTGGCAGGACCGAGGCCCCGTCGCTCAGCACGTTGAGGCCGGGCCAGCCATCCCGGATCCAGACTGCGCCCGCGGGCATGCGGGGCGTGACCTTTGCCCGCGCCGCAAAGGTGCCGCGTTCGTTCGACACCTCGATCGGGTCACCGTCGACGATCCCGCGCGCTTGCGCATCGTCGGGCGCGATCCAGAGATCGGGCGCGGTTTCGCGGTTCGCAAGGGTCGGGAGTGCGCGCGCATGATCGTAGAAGGAATGGAAATGGGCGAAGGTGCGCCCGTGCGCCAGCCGCAGCCCGTCCGGCGTGTCATCCGGACCATCGGCCATCGGCAGCGCCGGAAGTCCCATTCGGGCAGCCCGCTCGGAGAGAAACTCGATCTTTCCTGACGGGGTGGTGAACTCTCGCGAAGGATAGGCGACGTGGGACACGTTCAGCGCGACCCGCCCACCGTTTGATCGCAACGTCTGGACCGTCGCGTGACCGGTGGCCGGGTGATCGAGTGCCGCGTTCATCGCCGTTTCCTGATCGGGCCAGGGATACACATCGTCAACGCCCAGGCGCTCTGCCAGCCCCTTGTAAAGCTCGTACACCGGGCGCGCCTCACCCGCCGCCGGAAGGACTTTTTCGGTCAGATGGATATGGGTGTTGGTCGATTTCGCGCCGATCTCTTCCAGCCAGATGGTTCCGGGCAGGACGATATCGGCGGCCTCGCGGATCGTCTGGTTGGCAAAGATGTCATAAGCCACCACAAGATCGGCCTTGCCGAGCGCCGCGCGAAGCCGGTTGGTATCGGGAAAGGATGACAGGACATTGGACCCGATCGAGACGAAGACCTTGACTGCCCCGCGTTCAAGCGCCTCGACGATCGCCTCCATCTGGTTCGGGATGTAATCACCGGTCAGCCGACGGTCCACTGCAGACAGATCGTTGAACGCCGCGCCGTGGCTGCGCCCGCCGTGCCGCGGGCCAATCCCGCCGCCCGGCTGGCCGAAATCGCCCGTTAGGGCCGGCAGACAGGAAATCGCGCGTGCGGCGTGCCACGTGTTTGCGCCTTTGTGCAGCGATGAGCCGCCGATCACGATCATGGCCGGACGCGTGGCTGCATAGCGCCGCGCGAGGTCTGCGATCTGCCCGGCGGGCACACCGGTGCGGGCCTCGGCCCAGTCCGGGGTCATGGACGCCACATGCCGCTTGAGGGCCTCGAACCCGAGCGTATGGCCCTTGACGAAGGCGCGATCCCACGCTCCGTCGGCGATGATCACATGCATCATCGCAAGGGCCAGCGCCGCGTCGGTCCCTGGATTTACAAGGATCACATCGTCCGCCAGGGCCGACGCCTCGGTCCGGCGAACATCGATGACCACGATCCGCGCCCCGCGTCTTTTGGCGATCTCGATATGGCGCAGCGTGTTGGCCTGGCTGACCGTGTTCGCACCCCAGAGAATCACGAGGTCACAGTTCGCACCCAGGTCTTCTTTGGTCGAGGTCTCGATGGCTCCTGTAAGCCCAAGCCCGAAGCCGCCAAGGCCCCAGCAGATCATCGCGGGATTCCAGTATTGGCAACCGTAAAGGTTGGCAAAGCGCTCCATCTGGGCGCGCTTCAGCCCGAAGCCGTAATCGTTTGCGAAGTTTCCGTGGCCCTGCCAGAAACCTACCCGTTCCCGTCCAGCCGCGCGCATCCGGTCCGCAACCAGATCCAGGGCGTCGGTCCAGCCCAGTTCTGACCAGTCATCCGTGCCACGCGTCTTGCGGATGAGCGGATTCAGCAATCGCCGGTCATTGCCGACAATCTCATGAGCGGCCTTGCCCCGCATGCACAGGAAGCCCTGGCTATCGGGGTTGGTATCGTCGCCCGTGATCGAAACAAGCCGGTTCGCGTCGGTTGTGACCATCATGCCGCAAAGCGTCGGGTGACAGTTCATCGGGCACATGGTCCGGAACGTGACTGCGGGCATCGGGTCCTCGAAGATATGGGGTTTCATCATACCGCGTCACGTCCCGCAGGGCCAGCAGCGGCGCGGGAAGGACATCGAAGGCAAAGCACAGGCCCCCCCCGACCGGATACGATGACGATGGCCCTGTGCCAAGGATACAGCGCAGGGTGCTGCGGTAGCGATGCCAACAAGTGATAACCGGCGACAGAGTCGCGAATGCGGTGCCGAACGTGCCTCTGAAGGTGCTGTGACTGACAAGTCTGGTGTGAGCTGCGGGTCGATTCCGTTGAATCGGCAACCGAATATCCTGGAAAGCATCGACCCGCGTCCAGCCATTCATCTCAATCCAAGAGCCGCCTGCAGGAATCATTCAGGCTGAACTTAGTGAACTTGTGCAATTTCGACATGTCCGTTGTCGCAAACCCGCGCGACAGGACCTGCGGGGTGTGGTGTCTTTGCGTGCAGGAGGCTCCCGATGCTCGAACGCGCCATCCCCGAGTGGTTGCGCCACCCGCCCGCAGGCGTGGCCCGATCACCTTCGGCCCGCGCATTTGCGGCGCTGTCGGGTATCGAGGCACTGATCCGCGGTACGCTCCTTTCGGTGCTT
>SKKS01000183.1 GCA_007123625.1 Paracoccaceae bacterium | reverse complement strand
TGGCCTTGGGCCACTCCTGGACGATCTGCCTCCAGCTCATGTGCATGCGCCGGAAATGGACGTCTATAATCCCATCGTTGTTCTCCTGCACCCAGACGTCGGAAAGGGGGTAGGTGCGGAAGCGCAGCCCGCCGGTTGCTTGACTGTAATACTGGTACATGGAACAGGTGCCGAAGCAACCGATGTCCAGGTAGGCTTCGTGGACCGAGGAGGTAAAAGCGCTCTTGGGCCGGGCGTACTCGTTGAAAATGATGTCTTCGACCTCATGCAGCCACCGGGCGACCTCCAAAGGAAGGTTCTCCCTCTGGCGTCCCCGGATGTTGATCATGAACCACTGGTCCGAAGGGTTGGTCAGGAAGCTGTGCATCCCGCTGGCCAACTGTTCCAGGCCCCAGATGGCGGTGCCGTCGTAGATATGGTCGCTGTTTCTCTTCCCTTTAGTGGTGAGCCCGGAAGTGAAATCCGGCACCGAGGGGCGCACCAAGGCTCGAAGCTGCTGCCAGGTCGTCTCCCAGTTGGACCGATCGTTGGTCATCCGGTTGTACCGGGCTATAATCTGACCCTCCCTGGAAGTCGCCTCCCCGGTTGCGGTGGAATCTATGATTAAAGACATGGGTTAGGAGCGGCGACGGGTGAGAGCGGTGGGGCCTCTGGTTCGCACGGCGCGGTGCCCGGTGGCCCGGCCGAACAGCGCGTCGGAAGCGGTTGTGGTGGGGCGGCTGGTGTGTCGGATGGGAGCCCCCATGGTCGGGGGAACGGGGATGTCGGGCATATCGGGCTTGAAAAAACCGGAAACGCGCTTCTCGACGCTGCGCCATGTGTCGTGGAAGAAACCCCGGTCGGTGCCGGGAAGGACGGACGTGGGGTCTCGAACGAAATTCGATGCGGCTTTCTTTACCTTGCTGGTCGCGGACCTTACTCTCCTCGAAACGCCGACCCCGCTTTTCCCAGCCTCCACCGCTTCACTAGCGCTCTTGAGCAAACTCATAATGGCACTCTTTACCCCGCTTTACCGTAATATGTCAATAATCGAAAGGGTCCCAATCGTTTTCGGCCTTGTCGGCCTGCCGGTTGGACTTGTCGATCGTCTTGTCTTTGATGGCGATCGCCAGATACCGGAACGAGTCGGCGGCGTGGGAGGCCCAATTGTGCAAAGGGCGGTTCTTGTAGGTGGCCTTCTCCGTATCCCACTCCTTGGTGTACGATCTCAGGGCGTTCAGTCCCTCGTGGGTTTTGGTGCGATCGAACCAGCACCGGGGCAGGAGGTTGCGCACCGCCTCGATCCCGTCCTCGATCGGCAGCTTCGGCCCTGCCCTGCCCCTGATGCCCAGGTCCCGGAGGGTGTCCAGTCGGGTCTTGCCGGTGCCCATCTCCCGGACCACGACGTCGTGGGGCAAATGGGTGTCTCCGTAAGTGAAGCCCGCCTCGTCGCTCTTTCTTTTGAGCACCTGGGCGTAGTGGGCCAAAGACTCCCCGGAACTGGCGTAATAGTCCACGATCCTTACTTCGGCGCGGTACTGCTGAAAGAACCAAATGGTCGTCTCGTCGTTCATACCCAAGTCCCAGGCGGTGTGCACGGGCAGCCGGGTGTCGATCGGCACTTCGGTAATCCTCTTGTCCTTGGACAAACGCCGCATCTGCTTGGCGTAGTAGGCCCCCTGGACGGGGGTCTCGAAGCTGGTCATCATCTCCTGCTGGAACAGGGCCTCGTCGCCCAGTTCGTCGCGGGCCTCCTGCAAGCGGCCGGGGGAGAGCACCTTCAAAGACACGGCCGTCTCGTGCGACCAGAACCAGTTCTTGTTCCTCTTGGCCTCGTTCAAGGTGTCCAGGCCGTGGTTCTCCCCGCGAGGGGTGAAAATGAACACGGCCCAACCGTCGTTTTCGGCCAGGATGGGGGAAATCAGCTTCCAGGCGTTGGGGTCCATGAGAGCCCACTCGGAGAAGATCACTCCCACCGGGTTGGACCCGACCAGCCGGTTCGGGTCGTCCGCGCCCATGATCTGGTAAACCGAGTCGTTCTTGAGATAAAGACTCATCTCGTGGTTGGACTTGTTCTTAATCAGGGGCTCGGGGAAAGCGTCCATGAAGGGCACCCCCTCTTTGGTCCTCCCATTCCAAATGGCGCGACGGGCCTGGTTCAAGTAGGGGAAGACGTGCCAGTACACCCCCACCCTCATCTGGCTCATGACCGCGGCCAGGTTGATCATGGTGATGTCCTTGCCGTGTCGGCGGGGCCAGACGACGCAGGCCCGGCGGCCTCCGTTCTGGATATACGACCAAAGAGGCGTCTGATACCACCGGGGCATGTAGCCCATCGACGGCAGCTCCACCGCCTCGCTCATGAGGGGTTCGCTAGTCGGCATCGTCCTTGTTCTCAAAGAATTCGGCGTACTCCTCGTCGGAGGGCATATCGGCGGTGGCCGCTTTCCTCATGGCCTCCACGTCTATCGTTTTGGTGTCGCCCGCGCCGAACTTTTTGACCGTCACGCTCACACTCAACTTGGTGTTTTGCTGGATGTCGATCGACTTCACGTTCGGCACCAACTTGTCCACCAGGTACTTGTTGATCGAAATGATCTCGGATGCCCTGATCCCGGGTCCGGTGTTCTTTTTGGCCCTAAGCACCAACTCCCTGATGGGGTCGTGGCCCAGTTCCTCGCAGACCTCCACCACGCGGTTGCGCATCTTGTGGGCGGTGGCGGCTTCCTTGGCATTGGTCCGGGCCAGATCGGAGTTGATTTGTCCCAACTTTTCCTTCTCCTTTTGCGCCTCCTTCATCAGGGCCTTGGCCCCGTTGCGGCGGCGGGTGTCCCACTGGCGCTTGCCCTTGGCAATACGATCGCCCTTGCGGACCCCCCGGACCCACTCGGGTTTCAAGTCCTTGCAGTATTTCTGAACGCTCCCCTTACCGGCCCCGGACACCCGGGCGGCGGCCACGACGGCCTTGTTGATATAAGGACCCTCCTCCTTGATATACCGGGCGAACTCCTTGCGCATCTTGGAGATCGTTTCCTCGCTCAAAGGCGCTCTCAGCCCCTTTATGGGACCGGCTCCCGTTCTGATTTCCTCTTTCGTCACCTTGAGGGCGAGGATAAGGGGGTCCGAAGATTGCGGTCAAGCGGATATTTTTACTTGCAATTACAATTTTATTTTGTAACTCTTTGTAAATGGATACACCAACAAAAGAAAAAGTCCCCTCCAGGGCGCACGACGACCTCTGGCTGGGGATTCACCAAGACGACAAAACCCGTATCGGGATTCAATGCACGGTGGAAGAGAAACTCCGCTGGGAGTCGGCGGCTTCCCGGGTCCGGCCGACCACCACACTCAGCGGCTTCATCCGCTGGGCTCTGGACAAAATGGCCGAGGAGCTGCTGGACAAACCCATGCCTCCGGTCAAAAAGGTCGCCAAGAAGAAAACGGCGAAAAAGGAGGTCTCCTGATGCCAAGATCGACCAAAAGCGTCAGTTTCGGGGTTCGGCCGGAAGAAAAAACGCGATTCGTCAAGGGCTCGGCGGGGTACGCCACCTTCTCGGTCTGGGCCAGGAAGGTTCTCAACGAGGCAAGCGGCATCTTCTCCATAGAGGAAGACCCCACCGAGAACCCCAACCCCAAGGCCCGAAGGGCCAGGGCGAACGGAAAACAGCCCTGGCTGGTCGTCACCTGCCGGGAAAACGAACTGGAAGCCTGGAAAAAGGCGGCCGAGGAGGGGTTCGACGACGACTGGGGGGCTCCGATCAACGGAAATCTGAGTCGATGGATCAGATTACAACTGAAAAAGGCCACCGAGCCCACGGCCTCGGAGCGTCTCGGAGTCGTTCCCCCCAAACAAAGAGTGAGCCCCGGAATGAGACGGGCTCTCAAAACGGCCGAAATCGTCGACAAGTGGACAAAATTTCACCAAAAACGGCGAAAGGTCGGTTGATATTGAACATTCGTTCACTGATACTGAACATTCGTTCACTGATACTGAACATTCGTTCACTGATACTGAGCATTCGTTCACTATCATACCCGTGCCCTACAGCCCCCTGTTTAAGCGGGTTGTAGGGCTACGTGGGTCCGTTTTTGCCGCCATCGGCCTACAGCCCCGTGTTTATGCGGTTTTTAGGGCGTCGTTTTTCACTTTAATTTTCACCGCCCTACGGCCCCCTGTCTAAGCGGCCTTCGGGGTTACGCCGTCCTACAGCCTAGTGTTTCCGGTGACATCAACCAGACAGTACCAATTTTCATTCTATGACAAACTGGGGATCAAGGACTTATGAAAACAGCCCAAAAACAGGGCAGTAACAGACAGTAAAAACTTGGGAGGATTTTCGGTTCAGAAGCACCTGGGACACTGGAACTTACAAAATGTAAAAAATTCCGGTCATTTTGAGACAGTAAGAGATCAATACCAATTTTTCGGCCTACCTAAGCCAATCTTACAGTAAGGCACGTTTGGAATATAAGAATAACAAGATATTTTTGAAACGTGTTCCTAAAAAAGTTATAACTTTGAGGTTCGGCCATTTTCAGATTCATAAACCACTGTGAATCAATAAATAAAGTACTCCCAAGTTTTTACTGTCTCAAAATGACCGACTTTTTTAGAGTTTCATAAAACCCAGTAGGACAATGGTATATGAAGCAAAAATCTTCCCAAGTTTTTACTGTCTCAAAAT
>SKKS01000432.1 GCA_007123625.1 Paracoccaceae bacterium | reverse complement strand
GTGGGTACGAGGATGACAGCGACGCAGGCTTCGGTCATCCGATCGTGCTGACGGTATCTGCGGCGCTGTTGGCCACGCGCCCCGATCTGGTGGACCGCTGGATGGCACAATTGCTGCGCGCACAAGACTGGGTCCACTCCCACCTGTCCGAGGTGCGGCGCATGTTCGCCAGCGACACCGGCCTGCCCGAATCACTGCTTGAACATGGCTATTCCGCCCGGCTGTACGATCAGGTCGATGTATCGCTTGCGCCAGGACGGCTTGCGCTGCTGCGCCGTAAGTACGACCATCTGCGCGCCCACGGGTTTCTGGAACAAGGCTATGACTTCGACGCCATGATCGACCACGGGCCATTGACGCGGTGCCGACAGATGCTGGTGGCGTGACCCACGGACATCCGCCACCATACCGACAAACAACCAAACCAACAGGGGATGATGAATATGCTCAGACGGGACCTTTTTGTGGCAGCAGCCCTCGGCACAGGCGGTGCGCTTCTTGCCGGGGCGCAAAAGGCGCAGGCACAAACCAGCGGCTCGCGGTTGGCGCGGGTGCTGGAAAGCGGCCGGTTGCGCGTGGGAACCACGGGCGATTTCAACCCCATGTCGTTCCGGGATACCGGCAGCAACGAGCGCGCAGGCTATGACATCGAGGCGATGCTCCAGCTTGCGGCAGACATGGATGTGCAGGTCGAATGGGTCGCCGCCGAATGGGCCACCCTCACCGCGGGAATTTCGGCCGACCGCTTCGACATCTTCTCGGGTGCGTCGGTCAACGTGGCGCGGGCGCGGGTGGCGGCCTTCTCGGCGCCATATACCGAAGCCGGGACCGTGCCGCTGGCGCAGGCAGCCAATGCCGAACGCTTTGGCAGCTGGGAGGATATCAACACCGAAGGCACCCGCGTGTCCGTTTCCATGGGCACCGTGTTCGAGGAACAGGCCCGCGCACATTTCCCGAACGCCACCATCCAGGCCGTGCAATCCCCCGCCACCGGGTTCCAGGAGGTTTTGGCCCGGCGCGCCGATGTGACCATCACCTCGAACGTCGAGGCCGGCACGCTGGTACAGCGTTTCCCCGAGCTGAGCATTCTTGTGCCGGGTTCGGAAATGCGCAACCGCCGCCCCTTTGCCTATGTCGTCGCGCAGGATGACCCGGTCTGGCTGAACTTCATCAACACCTGGGTATCGCTCAAGCGGATCGAAGGTTTCTTTTCCGAACTGGACCGCAAATGGCTGGGCCAGACCTGAAGCCCGGCATGCGCGCACACGGCAATTCAAAGCGGAAGCGCTGGCATTTGCCGGCGCTTCTGGCGCTTTCAGCCCTGACGCTGGCCGGATGCTCGGCCACGGGCGGTGGCTACAGCTTTGCGTGGTATATCCTGTCGCCTTGGGACCCGCGCGGACAGTCGAACCTGTATTTCATGCTGGTGGGGTTCTGGGCCACGGTGTCGATCTCGACCCTTGCCATGCTGATTTCGCTGACCATCGGCCTGATGGTGGCGCTGATGGGCACCGCGAAACGCCGCTGGCTGTACTATGCCAGCCGCGTCTATGTTGAGTTCTTCCGCTCGATCCCGCTGCTGGTGATGATCCTGTGGGTCTATTACGGGCTGCCGATTCTGACCGGGGTGCAGTTTGGCGTGTTCGTGACCGGGCTGATCTGCCTCGCGATTTCTGACAGCGCCTTTACCTCGGAAATCTGGCGTGCGGGGCTGCAATCGGTGAAAAAGGGCCAGGGTGAGGCCGCGCGCAGCCTTGGTCTGTCGCCGTGGCACACGATGCGACTGGTGATTCTGCCGCAGGTGGTGCGTGCGGTGCTGCCCGCGCTGGGCAACCAGTATGTCTATGTGCTGAAGATGTCATCGCTGGTGTCGGTGATCGGATTTCAGGAACTGACGCGGAGGGCGAACGAACTGACCCTGACCGAATTCCGCCCGCTCGAAATCTACAGCTTTCTGGTGCTGGAGTATCTGGCGTTGATCCTGCTGGTATCGTGGGGCGTACGGCGGATGGAACGGCGGATGGGGACGGGCGTGCATGGCCGCGACTGAGTTTCTGGTCTACGCCACGCCGATCAGCGTCTATAGCTGCAAGCTGCGGCTGGCACTGGCGCTCAAAGGGCTGGACTGGACCGAAGCCGCCCCGCCCGGCGGCTATGGCAGTGCCGCATACCGACGGATCGTGCCACAGGGCACGGTTCCGGCGCTGGTCCACGGCAGCTTCGTGCTGGCCGAATCCGATGCCATCATCGAATATCTGGACGAAATCGGCGCCGGTCCGCCGCTTCTTCCGCAGGGCGCGCAGGCCCGCGCCCGGGCACGAGCGGTGTCGCGGTTCATCGACACGCGGCTGGAACCCGCCCTGCGCGCGCTGTTCTTGCTGGTGGGCAGCGGCAAACGGGCCCCGACCGATGCCCGCGCCGCGCTGCACCGCCATCTGGGCACCCTCGGCACGCTGGCGGGGCCGGGGCCCTACCTGACCGGCGCGCGGCCGGGGTTGCCGGACTGCGGGCTCTGGGCGGTTGCGGCGGTACTGGGCACGCTTGACCGGGTGCTGGCGCTGGACCTGCCCGCGTCCGCACTGGCGGCGGCGGGCGATACCGTCCCAGAAATCGCCACACATCTGGAAGCCTATCGCAGCGTGCTGGCGGACTGGGTCGCCGCCAGAGAAGGGCACGCATGAAGCTCGCGCACATGACATGGGAAGAGGTCGCCGCCTATCTGTCCCGGCGCGACGATGCGGTGCTGCCAGTGGGGTCGACCGAACAGCATGGCCCCATCGGCCTGATCGGCACCGACACGCTTTGCGCCGATGCGGTGGCCACCGAGGCGGCGGACCGCGCAGGCGCGGTGGTGCTGTCGGCGTTGGCCTATACGCCCGCTCCCTTCAACATGGGCTTTGCCGGAACCGTATCGGTGTCCGAGGCGACATTCGCGGCGCTGGTCTCGGACATCATCGCTGCGCTGGCCGAACACGGCTTTCGCAGGCTCTATATCCTCAACGGTCATGGGGCCAATCTGGCGCCGCTTCATGCCCTTGCGCGAACCGCGCCGCTGACGCTGCGGATCCGGTCCTGGTGGGATTATCCCGGCACCAACGCCCTGCGCACCGAACTTTATGGCGACTGGGAGGGGATGCACGCCACCCCATCCGAGATCGCGATGACCCAATCCCTGCACCGCCGCGTGGACCGTGCGCCCCTGCCCGCGCCCGAGCGGCTGGACGCCGCCTTTCGCGCGGCCCACGCAGGCGACCGCCACGGGCCACCTGACGCGCATCGCGCGCGCTTTCCCTGTGGGCGTGTCGGGGCCTGGTCCGAACTCGCACGCCCGGAACACGGCGCAAGGCTTCTGGCCTGCGCGGTGGACGAGGCCGCAGCCGACATCCGCGCCTTCGCCGGGCAACCCGCAGTCTGAGCCCGCCACGATGCCCCGCCTTGTGCGCAGGCGCCACGTGCAGCAGGACCATACGCAGCCGGATTTGGAATCGGCGCGCGCGCGGCTATGCTTCTTATCAATGTACCTGTCTGATCTGCACGAACGCCTTGCGGCGCCACCATCTTCGTTTCCGCGCTTTGGTCTTGCATTGCGCGGCACCGTGCGCTCCTGTTACCGCTGACATCAGCCACGCCACCCACAGGATCCAGCCCATGCCTGCCCCTCAACAGCCCGCCGCAACCGTACATGACCTGCTGATCATCGGCGGCGGGATCAATGGGTGCGGGGTCGCCCGCGACGCTGTCGGGCGCGGCCTGTCGGTGGTGCTGTGCGAAAAGGGCGATCTGGCGGGCGCCACTTCGTCGGCATCGACCAAGTTGTTCCATGGCGGCCTGCGCTATCTGGAATACTTCGAATTCCGTCTTGTGCGCGAGGCATTGGTCGAGCGCGAGACGCTGCTGCGCGCCATGCCGCACATCAGCTGGCCCATGCGTTTCGTGCTGCCCTATCACCCCGACATGCGGTTCGAAGGGGACACGCCGACCTCGAAACTGCTGGGGTGGACCATGCCCTGGATGAAAGGGCGCCGACCCGCCTGGCTGATCCGGCTGGGGCTTTTCCTGTATGACCATCTGGGCGGGCGCAAGATCCTGCCGGGCACCGCCAGCCTGCGCCTGCGCGGCTCGCCCGAGGGTGCGCCACTGCAAGACCGCTTCGCCACCGCCTACGAATACTCGGACTGCTGGGTCGAGGATTCGCGTCTGGTCGCGCTCAATGCCCGCGACGCCGCCATGCGCGGCGCGCAGGTTCTTACCCGCGCCGAGGTCACTTCGGCCAGCGTCCATGACGGCCTCTGGCAGGTGAGCGTAAGCACTGCGGACGGCCCGCGGACGCTACATGCGAAGATGCTGGTCAACGCAACCGGCCCCTGGGTGGGCGATGTGATCCACGGCAAGCTGCGGCTCAACAGCCGCGAGAATGTGCGCCTGGTGCGCGGCAGCCATATCGTCACCCGCAGGCTCTATAACCACGACAAATGCTACTTTTTCCAGGGCACCGACGGGCGGATCATCTTCACTATCCCCTACGAGCAGGATTTCACCCTGATCGGCACCACCGACGCTGAACACGATGATCCTGCGCGCGCGCCCGTGTGCACCGATGCCGAGCGTGATTACCTCTGTGCCTTTGCCAGCCAGTATCTTGCCACGCCTGTCACACCGGCCGATGT
>SKKS01000291.1 GCA_007123625.1 Paracoccaceae bacterium | reverse complement strand
CACGCGGATGTCCCCCACGGCAAAGCCCCGCCCCTGTGCGCGCAGCACGTGAGTTACCCCGCTGGCGGCATCCAGGCCAAACGCTGACCCGCCCGAAAGCACCAGCGCATCGACCCGCTGCACCAGCCGCTCGGGGGCCAGCAACTCGGTCTCGCGGGTGCCGGGCGCGCCGCCCATGACATGAACCGCCGCTGCAAAGGGCCGTGTGCCCAGCAAAACCGTCGTGCCCGAACGCAGCGCGGCGTCATGGGCATTCCCGACCGCGATCCCTGTGACATCGGTGATCAGGTTTCGCGGGCCGGGTGCGTACAAGGAAAGCTCAGGCATCGGCGGGCCTCCCTGTTTATGTGGGCGGTGTCAGGAAATAGGGATCATGCGCATGCCAGTATGCCAGAATGTCGCGCGCAGTGCGATGCGGCAGGCTCATGCAGGCGGCGGCATGCACATCGCAGGCCAATAGCGCCGCCATACGCCAGCAATCCATTGCATCGTGATGCGCAGGCCCCCCTTCGGCGAAATACCCTTCAAGTGCACGCGCGGCAGACGAAAGCGCAATGACAAGGTCCATAACCGGTGTATCGGGCGATTCGCGGCAGATGAGCGCCGGGATACGGCGCACACTTCCCGGGTTGCGGCTCACCTCCTGGGCGATCCGCTCGATGATCCGATCCAGCGGGGACTCGCCCATGACAACAACACACACAAATATGACCGCCACCCCGCAAGGGCAACGTTACTCAGGACTATATCATACATGCGAAACATTACCGGGAAACCCCGGCTGGGTCTGAACAGTGTCTATTCTTGCGGCTTGACGGGAGTGTCCGGTGTCTCGCTCTCGTCTGTGGCGTAGACGCCCCAAGTCGAATCGCCTTCGGGTTGCGGCAACTCCTCGGGCTTCCAGTTGCGGTGTAGATGGGCCTTGGCGATGAAATGTGCGACCACAGGCGCCGTCAGGAACAGAAACAGCGTGATCATCAGCTCGTGGAAGGTAATCCCATCCGTGAAGAACAGGAAATACAGCATCGAGGCGATCAGCACGCTGCCCACGCCCAGCGTGGTGGCCTTGGTCGGCGCATGCAGGCGCGTCATGGGTTGGTCAAGTTTGATCAGCCCGAAGGACCCCACAAGCCCGAAGAACCCCGCCGCCAGCAGCAGCACCGAAATCAGAATCTCGCCGATAAGTGTCATGCCAGCCTCATTCGATGATGTTGCCGCGCAGCATGTAGCGGCAATAGGCGACGGTTGAGATGAAGCCGACCATGGCGAACAGCATCGAGACTTCGAAATACACCGGCGTCGCGTACACAATGCCGTAGAGGATCATCAGCGCGATGGCGTTGATCACCATGGTATCCAGCGCGAGCACACGGTCGCCCACTCCTTCGGCGCGCGCGACAACCCAGATGTTCATGAGCATCGCCACACCATAGCACAGGATGGCGATATTGAGGGCAATCGTCATCATTCGAAGATCTCCTTCAGGCGGCGCTCGTAACGGTGCTTGATCTCGGCCACCACGGCATCGGGGTCAGGGGCATCAAGGCAGTGGACCAGCAGCGAATGCCCGTCCGCCGACAGGTCGGAGGACACGGTGCCGGGGGTCATGGTGATGGTCCCCGCCAGTATGGTGATCGCTTCGGGGGTGCGCAGTTCCAGCGGAACCGTGACCCAGCAAGGCTTCATGTCCGCGTTGCGCTTGCCCAGGATGATCAACGCCACCTGGATGTTGGCGCGGACGATGTCCAGCAGCACCACCAGCATGTATTCGATGATCATGCGCGGGTTGCGCAAGGTGGGGCGTTCCGGCCAGTAGGCGGTGGTGATGATCGGAATGATGATCCCCAGGATCAGCCCGAAAACAATTGCGTTCAGCGTGACCACATTGACCAGCATTACCCATACGGCGGTGACGACCACGGTCATCCACGGATGGGGCAGGAATTTGCGAAGCATGTCTTTCGTCCTTCCTCAGTTCCGGCCCATCACGGTCGAGATGTAGTCGCTGGTGTCAAATAGCTGCCCGGCGGTGTCGTGCATATAGGCCGTCACCGGCCCTGCACCCACCGTCATCGCGACGATCAGCGCCAGAAGCCCAAGCACCGCCGCCACCGGCAGCGCGACCGGCTGTGCGGTTTTTGCGGCGGCGGGGTTTTCCGATGCTGCGAATTCTTCGGCATGGGGTTTCCAGAACAGCTGGCTTCCGGCGCGGGCCATGCCGACGATGGCAATCAGCGACGCCGCCAGAATGGCCGCCCAGATCCAGCCCATGCCGCCGTGGTCGCGCACCGCATCCAGTACCATCAGCTTGCCCAAGAACCCCGACAGCGGCGGCATCCCCACCATTGCGATGGCGCCCGCAAAGAACAGCGACGCGATCAGCCCCGTTTGTGCGATGGGCGGCAGGACATGCAGCGCGCAGGTCCCGCGCCGCGCCTGCACCATGTCTACGATCAGGAACAGCGCGCCGGCGGCCAGCGTCGAATGCACCATGTAATAGAGCGCTGAAAGCGTGCTTTCCGGCGTGAACATGGCCACGGCGACGAACAGCGTGCCCATGGAGCCGATGGCGGCAAAGGCCACCACCCGTGCAAGGTTCCCGCCCGCCAGCACACCCACCATCCCCGCGATGACCGTCAGCACCGCCGCAGGCATCATCCAGTCGGCGGGCATGGTCCCGGTGACCGCAACCTCGGGGCCGAAGATCAGCGTATAGACGCGGATGATCGCATAGGCGCCCACCTTGGTCATGATCGCAAACAGTGCGGCAACCGGGGCGGGGGCATGGGAATAGGTGTTGGGCAGCCAGAAATGCACGGGCAGCAGCGCACCCTTGACCGCGAACACCACCAGCAGCATCGCCGCGCCGGTGCGCAGCAGCGCCACATCGGCCTCGGGCAGGGACTGCGCGCGCTCGGCCATGTCGGCCATGTTCAGCGTCCCGGTGATGCCATAGAGCGTGGCCAGCGCAAAGATGAACAGGGTCGACCCCGCCAGGTTGAATATCACATACTGCACGCCCGCGCGCAGTCGCGCCTTGCCACCGCCATGCACCATCAGGCCGTAGGACGCGATCAGCAGCACCTCGAAGAACACGAACAGGTTGAACAGGTCGCCGGTCAGCATGGCGCCCGCCAGCCCCATCAGCTGGAACTGATAAAGCGCGTGGAAATGCGCCCCGCGCTTGTCCCAGTCGGTGCCCACGACATAGACCAGCACCGCCAGCGCCAGCACCGAGGTCAGCACCAGCATCAGCGCCGACAGCCGGTCCAGCACCATCACGATCCCGAAGGGCGCGGGCCAGTTGCCCAGCTCATACACCTCGACCGTGCCCGAGGCTGCGGCAAAGGCCAGCATCACTGACACCGCCAGGATTGCGGTGGTCGACACCAGAGACAGTACCCGCTGCAGGGTCATGTCGTAGCGCGCCACCAGCACCAGCAACGGCGCCATGAGCGACGGCAAGATGATCGGAATGACGATCCAATGCGACATCATGCGCGCTCTCCGCTTTTCTGTGCGCTGCCTGCAGCGGGGGGCGCGATCTCAGGGTCGGTGTTTTCCATGTCCAGCTGGTCGGTACCGGTGGTCAGATACGACGCCAGCGCCAGGATCACCGTGAACGCGGTCATACCGAAAGCGATCACGATGGCAGTCAGCGCCAGCGCCTGCGGCAGCGGGTCCGACCACGGGCCATCGTAAATCTGTACCGGCGGCTGGTTCAGCGTCAGACGCCCGCTGGCAAACAGGAACACGTTCACCGCATAGGCCAGAAGCGCCAGCCCAATCACCACCGGAAAGGTACGCATGCGCAGCATCAGGTAGATGCCGGCGGCGGTCAGCAGCCCAACACTGCTTGCAACCACGAACTCCATTTTCAGTGTTCCCCTGTCTTGGCTCGCGGCGTGTCGGCGCGCGGGTCGATATCCATGGGTTCCTTGTTCACCGTTTCCGGTGTGTGGCGCCCGATCCGCGACAACTCGGCCAGCGCCAGCATCACCGAGCCGACCACCGTCAGAAACACGCCCACATCGAAGGCAATCGCACTGGCGACTTCGAATTTCGACAGCGGCGGGATGGTGACATAGTCAAAGGCGCTCGACAGGAAAGGTGCGCCCACGAACCACGACCCCACGCCGGTCAGCGCGGCAATGATGATCCCGGCGGCGATGATCGCGTGATAGTCGAAGCGCTGCCGCTTCTGCGCCCATGCGAAGCCCGACGCCATGTACTGCATCAGGAGCGCAATCGACACCACCAGCCCGGCGATGAAGCCGCCGCCCGGCTCGCTGTGCCCGCGCAGGAAGATGAACACGCCCACAGTCAGCGCCACCGGCAGCACCACGCGCGTCGCCACGACCATCATCATCGGATGGCGGTCGCCCGCGCGGCGGAAATCGGGTTTGAAGTTCGCAAGCCTGCGCGAGGCCGGGCCGCGCAGCATCGTGTCCACGATGGCGTAGATACCCAGTGCGGCGATGCCCAGAACGATGATCTCGCCAAAGGTGTCGAAGCCACGGAAATCGACCAGGATCACGTTCACCACATTGGTACCGCCGCCGCCCGGATACGACTGCTCCAGGTGGAACCATGAAATACTGTCATGCGGGCGCGTCATGATCGCATAGAGCAGCCCCGTCACGCCCAAGCCCGCAAGCCCCGCAATCGCGCCGT
>SKKS01000190.1 GCA_007123625.1 Paracoccaceae bacterium | reverse complement strand
TGGAAAGTCTTGCTGATCCAAACTCCAGCAGCCTTTTTACGGCTGGTGCCACTCGGTCAACCGAGGATAGTTGATGCGCATCTACCTCTCCCGCCCGCATATGTCCGGCCATGAAGTGGCCCGCGTGGCGGAAGCCTTTGCCTCGAACTTCGTGGCTCCGATTGGGCCGCAGCTTGATGCATTCGAGGCAACCGTCGCAGACTATCTGGGGGGGGGCGTGCATTGTGTTGGCCTGTCGTCAGGCTCGGCTGCACTTCATCTGGCACTGCGCATCGCGGGCGTCGGCCCGGGCGATGAGGTCTGGATTTCCTCGATGACCTTCGCTGGCGGCATCTTTCCGGTCAACTATCTTGGGGCAAAGCCCCGGTTCTTCGACCTCGATCCCGCCAGTTGGACGATACACACCGATCTGCTGGCCGAGGAACTGGCCCGGGCCGCCCACGAAAATCGGCTGCCCAAGGCTATCGTGCCGACCGATCTTTATGGCCAGTCAGTCGATCTGGACGCGCTGGAAACCCTTGCCACGCGATATAGCGTGCGACTGATCGTTGATTCCGCCGAAAGCATCGGCGCCAGCATCGGCACCCGCAAGGCAGGCAGTGGGGGCGACGCGGCGATCCTGTCGTTCAACGGCAACAAGATCATTACCACCTCGGGCGGGGGCATGCTGGTGACGAAGCACAAGGACTGGGCCGATCAGGCGCGGTTTCTGGCGACACAGGCGCGCGACCCGGCCCCGCATTATGAACATTCCACCTTTGGCTATAATTACCGCCTGTCGAATATCTGCGCCGCCATCGGTCTGGGACAGATGCAGGTTCTGGACGACCGCGTGACCCGTCGGCGCGAAATCTTCGCGCGCTACAAGGCGGCCTTGTCGCGCCCGGGTATTACCTTCATGCCTGAACCCGAGGGCCAGATTTCAACCCATTGGCTGACCGCGATCACCATTGACCCCACGCAAACCGGCACCGACCGCGAAACCATCCGACTGGCCCTGCTTGACCATCAGATCGAGGCGCGCCCCCTCTGGAAGCCGATGCATATGCAGCCGCTCTATCGTGGCGCCCCCTATCACGGGGGGGGCATGGACGAGGGCCTGTTCGAACAGGGGCTGTGCCTGCCGTCGGGCAGCGACATGACCGACGACCAACAGGCCGAGGTTATTGCCCATGTGACCGCGCAACTGGACGCGCGCGCATAGGCCCAGCGCGCGCGCCCCGCACCGATACTGCCGGTGGCGCAGGGGACTCCAGGGGACTCATCGTTCGCGGAAGGCGCGGTTGAAGTAGTCCATCAGCGGCTGGGTCAGGTAACGTATCGGCGTGCGCTCGCCCGTACGGATGAAGGCCTCGATCGGCATGCCGGGTACGATCCGGAACCCTTCGAGGACATCGACCTCTGCGGGGTCAATGTCGATTTCGGTAAGGTAGTACATTTCGCCTGTCGACTGGCTTTCGAACACATCGGGTGACACACTCCGCACATAGCCTTTGATCGGCGGCACCGAGCGCTGGTCGAGCGCCGGGAACTGGAGCGAAACATCCTGCCCCACGAAGACCTCGTCAACATGCATGGGATCGACCCGCGCATGGATCACAAGGGGGCGGTCCTGTGGCACGATATACATGATCGGCTGTCCCGGCTGGGTAATGGCCATCGGCCCGAATACCTGCTGGTCATAGATCACACCGCTGACCGGCGCGCGGATGTCCATCCGGCTCAGCCGATCCAGAACTGCCTGTCGCCGCTCGAGCAACTCGTTTTCGCGGGTTTCCACCTCGCGGATTTCCGTGATCGCCTGTTCACGCCGTTCGATCTGCATGCGCAGGATTTCCATTTCGATCTCGACAACACGGCCCGCCAGTTCCGCCGATTTGGCTTCCAGTTCACCCGAGCGGCCCTTCAGCGCGGCGGCATCGCGCCGCATGACCTGCAAGCGCGGCATTTCCGACAGGCCCCGCTCCACCAGTGATGTCAACGCGCTCAATTCGGCTTCGATGATCTCGATCTGCTCGGCGATGGACTCGCGCTGGGCGCTGACCCCGGTGCGCTGCTGTTCGGTCTGGACCTGACGGTTCTGCAACTGTTCGATCTGGCGCATCATGGTTTCGCGCCGCGCCTCGAACAACTGAACATTTCCCTCCCAGGCCTCTGCGATTCTCGGGTCGTCGTCGCGGACATCTGCAAGTAAGGGAGGGGGGCTCATGGTATCGGCCACGTCGCGCTCCGCCTCGAGCCGCTTGCGGCGGGATTGCAGGCTGAACAACTCGCCCTGGAGAATCGACAATTCGCTGCGCAGAAAGGTGTCGTCCAACCGCAGCAACAGCGCGCCCTGGTCAACAGTCTGACCTTCACGCACATGCAACTCGGCCACAATGCCGCCATCCAGATGCTGGACGACCTGGCGGTTTTCCAGCAGCGCCACGCTGCCCGAAGCAGTGACAGCCCCGGCAATATAGGTGAACGCCGCCCAATAGCCGAACCCGCCCAGCAGCAGGGCCAGCCCGACAAAGCCCACAAGCATCGGAGTTCGGACTGACAGACCGCCGGAAAACCCGCGCGGCGATGCCGTATCGGCTGCCGTCATGTCGCGCCCCCGGATTGTCTTGCGGCGCTGGGCGTGATTGTTCCGACGTTCTGGCGGTTTGGCTGCAACACTTTCGCGAGAACCTCGTCCCGCGGACCAAAGGCGCGGCTCTGACCGTCCTCAAGCATCAGCAGCACGTCGCATTCTGCAATCGCGGCTGGCCGGTGCGCCATGATGATCACCGCCTTGCCCTCGGATTTCAGCGATCGGATGGCATGATTGAGCGCTGCGGTGCCTTCGGCATCAAGGTTCGAGTTCGGCTCGTCCAGCACCACCACCACCGGATCATTGTAGAGCGCGCGCGCCAGAGCGATGCGCTGCATCTGCCCGCCAGAGAGGCGCCCGATCCCGTCGGGCAGGAAGGTGTCATAGCCATCGGGGAATCGCAGGATGAGGTCATGGGCGTTTGCGGTCTTCGCAGCCTCGACGATCTTGGCCTTGTCGGCATCGTTCTCCATTCGCGCGATGTTCTGCGCCACGGTCCCTTCCAGCAGCGCGACCGTCTGCGGCACATAGCCCAGATACTTGCCCAGCGTGTCCGGCGGGTACTGGTCCAGCGTTGCCCCATCCAGACGCAATGTCCCGCTGACCGGCCGGACCAGGCCGGTCAGCACCCGCGCCAGCGTGCTCTTGCCCGACCCGCTGACCCCGATGACGCCCATCGCCTGGCCCGGTGACACCTCGAACGAGATACCGCGCAGTAGCGGCTTGTTTTCACCCGGTGCGAAAACCGTGATCTGGTCGGCCTGCAACCGGGCTTTCGGGCGCGGGAGGGGGGTGCGTTCGGCCTCGGGGGGGGCTTGCGACAGCAGGTCGCCCAAACCCTTCCAGCCGCGCTGCGCTGCCTGCACCAGCGGCCACTGGCCGATTCCCTGCTCGATCGGCGCCAGCGCGCGACCCAGCAGGATCGAGCCCGCAATCATCGCGCCCGGGGTAAGCTGATTCAGCAGCACCAGATAGGCACCCAAGCCCAGCATGGCCGATTGCAGGAACAGCCGCAGAGCCTTGGTCGCTGTCGTGAAGATCCCGGTCCGGTCGCTGGCCGAAACGGTCTTGTCCAGAGCATCGCTGCGCATCTTCTGCCAGATCGCCCGCACTTCGGCGCCCATGCCCATGCTCTGGATGGTCTCGGCCTGTTGTTGCAACCGTTCGGCGAAACGGTCGGCACGGTGCGCACTGGCCTGCGCCTGCCCAACCGGCTGGCGTGTGATAAACTGGTGCACCAGCGTCAGCAGGATCAGGAGCGCGCCCCCTGCCAGCGCCAGTATCCCCAGCCATGGATGCAGCATGAAGATCACCGCCACAAAAAGCGGCGTCCAGGGGATATCGAAGAACGTCATCGGCGCGGGCGAGGTAAACAGCCGCTGGATGGATTCCAGATGCCGCAATCCGGTGGTGCCTCCCGGCGCCTCGCGGGCCACGGCCTGCCGCATCGAGGCGTTGAACGTGCGCGTATCCAGCATCGCCTGAAACCGCGCCCCGGCCCGCGCGATTACCCGACCGCGCGCGTAATCGAAGACCCCCATCATACCGAACAGGAACGCCACCAGCACGGTCAGTGCCGTCAGCGTTTCCACTGACCGGCTGCCCAGGACCCGGTCATAGACCTGCAACATGTAGATGGGTCCGGTCAGCATCAGCAGATTGACGAATATGCTGAAGACAAAGACAGACAAGAAAAGATGAGCACTCTGATTGCGTGCCCTGCGAAGTTCCGCCGTTCCGTTCATGGTTCACTCACGCTGACCGACAATCGCCATCGGCCCAAGGATCAGCGCCATTCAAACGCCAGTGCAGGAAAGCACACCCGCCCAAGGCTATGTAGCCCCGGGCGGGTGCTGTGTCGATCACAGGATGAAGTCGGACTCTTCCAGCGCCGTGAAATCGGTGAATGCGACAAGAAAACGGAAGTCATCCTGCCCGTTTCCGGTGATGTCACCACGCACGAAAGCATGGACACCGCTTACGTCGGTTACCCTGATCTCGTTCCCGGCACCGGTATAGGCACCAGTGCCGACGAAGGTGAAGTCGTCAAACTCCAGAACATCGGACAGGTCGATCTTGTCCTTGCCGAGTTCGAAGTTGAAGATCCGGTCTAC
>SKKS01000481.1 GCA_007123625.1 Paracoccaceae bacterium | reverse complement strand
CCCTTACCGCGACGACCGCGAAGACCCCACCGCGCTGGTGACCCGCGCCGAGGAGGTTGGCGCCAAGCTTGTCTATCTGGCCAACCCCGACAACCCGATGGGCAGCTGGCACAGCGCGCGGGTGGTTGCGCGGATGCTCGAGGCCCTGCCCGAAGGCACGGTGTTGCTGCTGGACGAGGCGTATGCCGATTTCGCGCCCGCCGATGCGGTGCTGCCATTCGACATGGACGACCCGCGCCTGATCCGGATGCGCACCTTCTCCAAGGCTTATGGGCTGGCGGGGTTGCGGGTGGGGTATGCTGTCGGGGCGTCGCCGCTGATCGCCATGTTCGACCGGATTCGCAACCATTTCGGCGTAACCCGCCCGGGTCAGATGGCTGCGTTGGCGGCACTGGGCGACCAAGGGTGGCTAGAATCTGTTTTGGCGCAGGTCGCCGACGCCCGCCACCAGCTTGCAGCCATCGCCGACCGGTATGGGTTGTTCGCGCTGCCGTCGGCCGCGAATTTCGTGGCGATCGATTGCGGGCAGGACGGGGATTTCGCGCGCAAGGTGCTGGCGGGGCTGATGGCGCGCGATGTGTTCGTGCGCATGCCCGGCGTGGCGCCGCTCGACCGTTGCATCCGCGTCAGCGCGGGCCGCGCCGAGGATATGGAGATCTTTGCCGACGCCTTTGCCGAATCGCTGGAGGCTGCGCGCGGCTGAGCGACGCGTTGGCGCCGACCCTCCCAGTCTTGACTCTTCCTGTCACGACCATGTGATTTCCATTCCTGTCGCTGGAACCCTGCATGAACGCTGGGTAACCGGAATGGAGGACACGATGGGCTTGAAATCAGGCATGGTGATGACTTTTGCAGCGGGTGCGCTGGGCGGCGCGCTTCTGCTGGGCGGGATCGGTTGGGCCAGCAGCCACGGACACGGCGCGCACGGCCAACATGGACAAGGTCACGGCGCGCAGGACCATGGCGGTCATGTGCAGGGGCATGCCCACGGCGCCACCACCCAGGCGCCCGAAGGCGCAACAGCTGCAACGCTGGCCTATATCGCCGCGAATGAGTCCATGCATGCGGACATGGACATCGCGTTCACCAATGACGCGGATGTGGATTTCATCCTTGGCATGATCCCGCATCACGAAGGCGCGGTGGTCATGGCCGAAATCGTGCTGGAATACGGCACCGATCCGGAGGTGCGTGTGCTGGCCGAAGAAATCATCGCCGCGCAGCAGGAAGAAATCGCCTGGATGCGCGCCTGGCTGGCCGAACGCGGCCACTGAGGCCCAGCTTGCGTTTCCCCGCGCGCGTGCCCATGGCACGCGCAGTGACTGCGGGGCGTGCGGGCGGGCACGTCCCGCGGGCGCTTTCTTTTCAGCCCTGCTTCGGCCTGGCTTCAAGCCACAACGGGCTGTTGAGCAGCGCCCGCACCAGATCTGGCTGGCCGCGTAGGCCGGTTCGCGCAAAGATCTGGCGCGAATAGCTGCGCGCGGTTTCCTCGGTCACACCCAGCGCGGCGGCGGCTTCGCGCAGGGTTGCGCCCTGCGCCAGAGCCAGCGCCAGCCGCGCCTCGGACACGGGCACGCCCAGCAGTTGCGCCACAAGTTCCGGGCGTGGGGCCCCTGCGGGCGGTGTGCGCACCCAGCCGATAACGCTCGCGCCAAGTGCCGCCATTTCCGGTGGCGCGGGCTGCAGGACCAATGCGGGCGCGGGTGGTCGGCCAAGTGCCACCGCTTCGGACAACGCGCCCTCCACCATAACGCGGCGCAGGGCTGCATCCAGCCGGGCGCCGACCTCGGCGTCGGTGGGCTCCAGCCGCTGTCCCGGGCGCATCCGGGCTACGCGGTGCAACTGTTTGGCGGTCCCGGGCGCATGGTCGCATAGCCGTCCATCGGCGTCGAAAGCCAGCCACCTCGCCCCCAGTCGCGCGCCCAGGTCGGCCTGCAGCACCGCCCGCGCCCGTGCGCGCGCCGTACGCTGCCAGAGTGCCACCGCCTGCGGCAGATGTGGCGCCAGTGTCGAGAGCAGCGCCCCGTCCGCCGCGCGGAAATCTGCGCCCTGCCGTACCAGCACAAGCCACACCATATCGCGCCCGGACAACCGCATGGCCAGAGCGCGTATCTGCCAGGGCGCGGTCTGGGTGCCGCCACCGGGCAGATCGGCCGCAGCATACACCCGCTCGGGCCGCATCCGGCGCAACCCGCACGGGTCATCGGGTGCCAGCAGCATGGTCGCCAGCTCCACAGGCAGGGCGCTCTGGTCCAACGCGCCGCGCGCTTCCGGCACGATCAGCGCCGCCGCCGCCGCCCGGGTCAGGGCCACAAGCCTTTCGCACACCCCGTTCCAGTCGCCTGCGCCGTCGGCATCGGCATAAAGCCGCATGATCAGGTCGGTTTCCTCGGGGTGGGCGGGCATGAAACCTCAAGTCACCCCCAAATGGGGGGTTATTTTGGTTTATCGCCGGGGTAGCTGCCTGTCCAGCACGATTCGTACGGCAGGAGCAGGCACCATGAGCGACCGACTGACCCATCTGCAGCGGCTGGAGGCCGAAAGTATTCACATCATGCGCGAGGTGGTGGCTGAGGCCGAAAATCCCGTCATGCTTTACAGCGTCGGAAAGGACAGCGCGGTGATGCTGCATCTGGCGAAAAAGGCGTTCTTTCCCGCGCCGCCGCCGTTCCCGCTGCTGCATGTGGACACCACCTGGAAGTTTCAGGCCATGTACGCCCTGCGCGACCACGCCGCCAAGGCTGCGGGCATGGAACTGCTGGTCCACCAGAACCCCGAAGCCAAGGCGCGTGGCATCAATCCGTTTGACCACGGCAGCCTGCACACCGACATGTGGAAGACCGAAGGGCTGAAACAGGCACTGGACCTGCACGGGTTCGATGCGGCTTTTGGCGGCGCCCGGCGCGACGAGGAGAAAAGCCGCGCCAAGGAGCGCATCTTCAGCTTCCGCACCGCCAGCCATCGCTGGGACCCGAAAGCGCAGCGCCCCGAATTGTGGCGGCTCTACAATGCGCGCAAGGCCCGCGGTGAATCGATACGGGTGTTTCCGCTGTCGAACTGGACCGAACTTGACATCTGGCAATACATCCACCTGCAGCAGATCGAGATCGTGCCACTTTACTTCGCAGCGCCCCGCCCGGTGGTGGAACGCGACGGGCTGTTGCTGATGGTCGATGATGACCGCTTTCCGCTGCGCGACGGCGAGGTGCCGCAGATGCGCTCGGTCCGGTTCCGCACGCTGGGGTGCTATCCGTTGACCGGTGCGGTCGAAAGCACCGCCGACACGCTGCCCGCGATCATTCAGGAAATGCTGCTGACCACCACATCCGAGCGGCAGGGCCGCGCCATCGACCATGATCAGGCGGCCTCGATGGAGAAGAAGAAGCAGGAAGGGTATTTCTGATGAACGAGATTTACAAAACCGACGCCCTTATCGCACAGGATATCGAACAGTATCTGGAAACGCACCAGCACAAGACGATGCTGCGATTCATCACCTGCGGATCGGTGGACGACGGCAAGTCCACGCTGATCGGGCGGCTGCTGTATGATGCCAAGATGATATTCGAGGATCAGCTTGCCACGCTTGAGGCAGACAGCAAGCGCGTGGGGACGCAGGGCGAGAAGATCGACTTCGCGCTGCTGGTGGACGGGTTGGCCGCCGAGCGCGAGCAGGGCATTACCATTGATGTGGCCTATCGCTTCTTTGCCACCGAAAAGCGCAAGTTCATCGTCGCCGACACGCCGGGGCACGAGCAATACACCCGCAACATGGTCACCGGCGCGTCCACCGCCGAACTGGCGGTGATTCTGGTGGATGCGCGCCGGGGCGTGCTGACCCAGACCCGGCGGCACAGCTTTCTGGTGCACCTGCTGGGGATCCGCCACATCGTGCTGGCGGTGAACAAGATGGATCTGGTGGGCCATGATCAGGGCGTGTTCGACGCGATTGTGGATGACTACCGCTCGTTCGCGCGCTCCATCGGGATCGAAAGCTTCACGCCTATCCCGTTGTCGGCTCTGGAGGGGGACAACATCACCACGCTGAGCGCCAACACGCCCTGGTACGGCGGGCGGACGCTGATGGACCATCTGGAAACCGTGGAACTTGATCAGGCGGCAGATCTGGGCAAGCCGTTCCGCATGCCGGTGCAATGGGTCAACCGCCCCGACCAGTCGTTTCGCGGTTTTGCCGGGACCATAGCGGGGGGGGCGGTGGCTCTGGGCGATGCGGTGCGGGTGCTGCCGTCGGGCAAGACCTCGACCGTGGCACGGATCGTCACCCATGACGGCGACCGCGACCGCGCCGTGGCCGGTGAGGCGGTGACCCTGACGCTCACGGATGAAATCGACTGCTCGCGCGGGCAGGTGATCTGCGCCGCACAAAGCCCGCTGGAGGTCGCCGACCAGTTCGAGGCGACCCTCGTCTGGATGGATGAAACCGAATTGCTGCCCGGACGGCCCTATTGGCTCAAGATCGGGGCGCAGATGGTGTCAGCCACGGTGGCGGCGCCGAAATACGCGGTAAACGTGAACACCATGGAGCATCTGGCGGCCAGGACGCTGGACCTCAACGCCATCGGGGTGGCCAATATCACCACCGATCGCGATATCCCCTTTGCGCCCTACACTGAGAGCCGCGATCTGGGCGGGTTCATCCTGATCGACAAGCTGACCAACCGGACGGTGGGCGCGGGCATG
>SKKS01000009.1 GCA_007123625.1 Paracoccaceae bacterium | reverse complement strand
GCGCTTTCTCCACCCGCCGAAAGCACGCGCCGTCAAGTCAACCACACCTCAGCGCGGGCTGCGTTTGGCCAGGATGCGCTGCAGGGTCCGGCGGTGCATGCTCAGCCGCCGCGCGGTCTCGGACACGTTGCGGTCGCATTGCTCATAGACACGCTGGATGTGTTCCCACCGGACACGGTCGGCGGACATCGGGTTCGCGGGCGGCTCGGGCAAAGCCTCTCCCGTGGACAGCAACGCCCGCGTCACATCATCGGCGTCAGCGGGTTTCGACAGGTAATCGGTCGCTCCGATCTTGACCGCCGCCACCGCCGTGGCGATCGCTCCGTATCCGGTCAACACCACGATACGGCTGTCCGCGCGCCGCTCGCGCAGCGCCTCGACCACATCCAGCCCATTGCCGTCATCGAGCCGCAGGTCCACCACCGCATAGGCAGGCGGGCGCGCAGCGACCTGCGCCTTGCCTGCAGCGACACTGGCGGCGGTTTCCACCGCAAACCCGCGCTTTTCCATGGCGCGCGCCAGTCGGCGCAGAAATACCTCGTCGTCATCGACAAGCAGCAGCGACGGGTCCGGCCCAAGATCGGGCGTGTCGGTGTCGGTCATGGCCAGGAAGTCCTCAAACTGCATTCGACAAATAGCTAGTCCGATATACAGGCAAGGTCAATTTCACGCCGCTTCGATAAAACAGGCCACCTTGTCGGCCAGCGCTTCGGGCGACAGGTCGCGGCGGAAGACTTCGACGAACCCGTGGCCCGGCAGCAGCAGATAGCTGAAGGTCGAATGGTCGACCAGATAGAACGCATCATCCTCGTCCTGATCATGGATGGCGTAATACGCGCGATAGGCACGCGCGGCGTCGCGGATCTGGGCCTCGGTCCCGGTCAGGCCGACCATCTCGGGGTGCATGAAACCCACGAAATCCGCAAGCACCTCGGGCGTATCGCGCCGGGGATCGACGGACACGAACACCGGCTGCAAGTCATAGCCCAGCTCCAGAAGGATATCCGTCGCCTGCGCATTGCGGGCGGCATCGAGCGGGCAGACATCGGGACAGAATGCATAGCCGAAATACATCAGTGTCGGCCGCGTCAGGAGCGACTGGTCGGTGACGGGCTCTCCGCGATGGTTCACCAGTTCGAACGGCCCACCGATCGACCCGCTGCCGCCCGCGATCTGCGTATCGCGGCACTGTGCGAATCCGGTGGCATCGGGGCCACGGAACACCATATAGGCCAGACCACCCAGCAGGGCAGCGACCAAACCGACCGCGATCAGCGAATAGACGCGAAGCATCAGACAAACCCCAAGGTTGCGAGCGCTCACTTGATGCCCCAGCAGAAGCCGATTTACAATCGCGCCTCAAGCGCATGTGACAACAGGACCCAACCATGACCCGGCCCCGCCTCGGCCCTTCCTCTCGCGAGAACCGGGGCCAGTGGGTCCGGCTGCGCACGCTGACCATGTTGCGTTGGATGGCGGTCATGGGGCAGCTGCTGGCCCTGACCGTGGCCGACCGTTACCTCGGGCTCGGCTTCAACATCGGGCTGGCCTATCTGGTGGTGGGCGCGTCGGTTATCTCGAACCTGATGGCGGCCTTCCTGTTTCCCGAGAACAAGCGTCTGTCGGAAACCGAGGCCATGCTGACGCTGCTGTTCGACATCGCACAACTGGCGGTGCTGCTGTACCTGACGGGGGGGCTGAACAATCCGTTCGCGCTGCTGATGCTGGCGCCGGTGACGATCTCGGCCTCGATCCTGTCGTTGCGGCGCACGGTGTTCCTTGGTGTCATGGCGGTGGGGCTGATCTCGCTGCTGGCGCTCTGGCACGAGCCGCTGCGATTCGCCGATGGCTCGATCCTGCGCGTGCCCGAGCTTTTCGCCTTCGGCTTCTGGCTGGCCATCGTGATCGGCGTGACCTTTCTGGCCTTTTACGCCCGCCAGGTCGCGCAGGAAATCGAAACCATGGGCGATGCCCTGCTGGCCGCGCAAATGGCGCTGGAGCGCGAACAGAAGCTGACCGACCTGGGGGGCGTAGTTGCCGCCGCCGCGCATGAACTGGGCACCCCGCTGGCGACCATCAAGCTGGTCAGCGCCGAACTTGCCAGCGAATTGCGTGATCGCCCGGAACTGCTTGAAGACGCGCAACTGATCCGGCAACAGGCCGACCGCTGCCGCGACATCCTGCGGTCCATGGGGCGCGCGGGCAAGGACGACAAGCAACTGCGCCAGGCCCCGATCGAGGCCATCCTGCGCGAGGCAGCCGAACCCCACGCCGACCGCGGACGCGCGATTGTCTTCGTGATGCAGCCCGGCGCCGGTGATCCGCCCCGCCAGCCGGTGATCGCGCGCCGCCCCGAGGTGATCCACGGCCTGCGCAACCTGATCCAGAACGCCGTCGATTTCGCACAGGCCCGCGTCTGGGTCGCCGCCGACTGGGACGCGCGCGTCATCCGGCTGCGCATCATCGATGACGGCAAGGGCTTCGATTCGCAGGTGATCCCCCGCATCGGCGAGCCCTTCGTACGACCGCGTCGCAGCCGGGGTGCCCGCACGGATCGGCCCGGCTATGACGGCATGGGGCTGGGGCTGTTCATCGCCAAGACCCTGCTGGAACGGTCGGGCGCACGGCTCGAATTCGGCAACTGCGACGCATTTCCCGCAGATCTGCGCGCCACCGTGCCCGACCCGCCCGAAACCTGCGGCGCGCAGGTGATCCTGACCTGGTTGCGCCCGCAGATCGAAACCACGGACACCGGATCGCTTGGTCCCAACCAGCCGATCGACGGCTGACGCCGGGGCCCGGGCGCGGCCAGGTGCACGTTTTTAAGAACAGCTTAACCAATTTGGTAAAACCTGAGGGGAACGATTCGACCTGTACCCACCCCGGAGCGCCGCATGCCCGCCTCTCTTGGCCTTGCCATCATCGTGGTTTCGACATCCGTGCTGGCAGCGGTGGCGGCCCTTCTGTTCGTCCAGGCGCGTGGTAGCGGGCCGGGTGCCGGGCGGGCGCGGCGTGCTCACGCCCCGGTCGCCGAAGCGACCGGACAGGTAATTCTGGTGTTCGACGACCGGTTGCTTGTCGACAGCAACGCCGACGGGCAGCGCTTCAGCGACGCCGCGCGCGCCGCGCAGAGTGCGTGCGCCACGCGCTGCAACACTGCAGGCGACAACTCGATTGCGGACGACCTGGACTGCATACTTCTGGCCCTTGCGCCACACTTCCCTACGCTGCGCTGCGACCTTGCGCAGCTTGCCGCGCGCGGGTGCATCACTCTGACCGCCTGTGACGGGTCCGGGTTCGAACTCATCGCGCACTGGCGCGGCGGGCTGGCCCATCTGCAGATCACCGACACCCGCGCCGAAGGCAGCTGCCTGCTGATCGACCGGCTGAGCTATGATGCCTTGCAGAGCGAATTGCACAGCCTGCGCGACGCGCTCGGGCATGCGCCCGTCCTGATCTGGCGCGAAGACAGTGACGGTGCCGTGGTCTGGGCCAACAGCAGCTATCTCGACCTTGCCGCCCGCGGGCCGGGGCTGGTCGGGTGGCCGCTACCGCCCCTGTTCTCGGCCCAAGCGGTAAAAGACACGCCGCGACAGCAGATCGACGGCCCCGCGCCCGCCCGCTGGTTCGACCGCAGCTGCGTGCCACAACGCGACGGAAGCCTGCATTTCGCGCTCCCCGCAGACACTGTTACACACTCGGAACAGGCGCGCAGTGATCTGGTCCAGACCCTTGCCGGCGCCTTTGCCACACACGCTGTCGGGCTGGCGGTCTTCGACGAAGCCCGCGCGCTGCAGATCTTCAACCCGGCCCTTGTGGACATGACCGGCCTTTCGGTCGAGTTCCTTGCCGCCAGGCCCTCGTTCGACCAGTTGCTCCATGCCTTGCGCGAATGCCGCATGCTCCCCGAACCCGCCGACTACCGCAGCTGGCGCAGCGCCCTGCTGGCAATGGAACGCGCCGCGCTTTCCGGCGCCTATCACGAGGAATGGCACCTTCCGTCCGGACAGGTCCTGCACGTCACCGGGCGCCCGCACCCGGGCGGCGGAATTGCCTTCCTGTTCGAGGACGTGACCCACGAAATCACCCTGACCCGCAGTTTCCGCGCGCAGATCGACACTGCGCAGGCCGTGATCGACACGCTGTCCGACGCAATGGCGGTGTTCTCGGCGCAGGGCACACTGACCTTCGCCAACGCCGCCTATCACCGACTCTGGGGCACCGACCCGGCGGATGTGGCCGGGCGCGTGAACCTGCACGGTGCCCTGGAAATCTGGTGCACGGCCTGTCACCCTGGACCCGTCTGGGCATCGCTCTCGCAACTGGCCCACAGCCGCAGCAGCGCCGAACCCGTTTCCGGATCGGTGGTCATGCGCAACGGCCAGATACTCGACTTGCGGACCGCGCGGCTGGACGGCGGCAACACACTCGTCACCTTCGCGCAGGCCGCAGCGCAACCGCTCCCCGTCCACGCCGACACCGCCGCCCCGGTCGCAGCGCCCCAGATCGCTGCAGATAACGCCCGACAGAACGCGCATGCGGCGCATCGCGAACTCCTCGCACGGACCGACGCCCAAAGCCTGCACAGTGCGGATGCCAAGGCCACGGCACAAACGCCTGATAGCGTGCGAGCGCCTATCGTCCTTTCCGAGAGTTCCAGATCCCCCCGCACCGGGCGCGTGCGCCATTTGAGCAGCCGGTCGACACTGCGGGCCTGAGCTGCGGGCCCGAGCCCAAAAAGCGCCTGAATCGCTGCGTACCGACGTGCGAATGCAGCGCCATAAAGCACCGACCGTCTGCTTTCCGCTTGAGATTTCGCCAAAACAGGACGTTGAGGGTTTCTATCCCCTCCACGAAAGCCCATGACGCCTTCGCGACAGGATCGGCGCGGGCTTGCCCGCGCCGCCCGGCCCAACGGGACGCGCCGCGACGCATCGCGTCGCAGCAAGGACGGGCGGGAGCCCCCCCTTGCGCCGCGCGCCCAGCCTGCGCCCTGCAGGACCCGTCATTTTCGCCGCGCGATATTACTTGACGAAACAAGTCGGGTATTGTAGCGCAGTCTCCGTTGGGAATTGAGCAGACACCTGCGCAAGGGAAGCGCGTTCGACGCGGTACCGGGATCCTGTTCCTGCAAGGACCTGAAACCTGTCCCCAAAGGAGACACCATGGGCTTTCTTCGCACTTCCGTCTTTGCGCTGGCCGCCTTTACCGCGACCCCTACACTGGCTGATCTGACGCTCTATTCCGGCCGTGGCGAGCCGCTGGTCGCCCCGATCATCGACGCCTTCACCGCCCAGACCGGCATCACCGTAAACGTCCGCTACGCCGGCACCGCCGAACTGGCCGTGCTGCTGCAGGAAGAGGGCGACGCATCGCCGGCCGACCTCTACTGGGCGCAGGATGCCGCGGCGCTGGGCGCGGTCGTTGGCTTGTTCGCGCCGCTCCCCGAGGAACTGGTCGCCAATGTGCCCGCCGCCTACCGCGACAGCGACAACCGCTGGGTCGCCACGTCGGGGCGAGGTCGGGTCGTGGCCTATTCGACCGAGCGCGTCGCCGAAGATGACCTCCCCGCCTCGATCTTCGATCTGACCGATCCGAAATGGAAAGGCCGCATCGCCTTGCCTGCCACCAACGGGTCCTTCCTCGCCCATGTCACCGCCATGCGTGTCGTTCATGGCGACGACACCACCCGCGAGTGGCTTGAAGGGATCGCCGCCAACGAACCCGTCGCCGTGCGCAACAACACCGCTGCGATCCAGGCCATCGGCGATGGCGAGGCCGATATCGGCCTGACAAACAACTACTATCTCAGCCGCTTCCTGAACCGTGACGCCGACTTCCCGGTCACCCAGACGCTGTTCACCAACGAAGGAGATATCGGCAACCTTCTGCTGGTTGCTGGCATGGGTGTCCTGAACAGCTCGAACCACCAGGACGAAGCGCACGCCTTCATCGAATTCCTGCTCTCGCCCGCTGCGCAGCAGTATTTCACCGGCGAAGTGTCCGAGTTCCCCATCGTTCCAGGCACCATTGTCACCCGCCAGGATATCAACATTGACGATGTGATGCGTGTTGCGCCAGAAGTGGACCTCAACACCATCGGCGATCTGGAAGGCACGCTGGAAATGCTGCGCGAAGTCGGCCTGATTTGAGCCTGAGCATCACCATACCACCGGGCCTGTGGCGCATGCCACGGGCCCGCGTGATCTTCTCGGCCCTCGGTCTTTTGATCGGGGGTCTGATGGTGTTGCCGCTGGTCTGGCTGGTGATGCGCGCGGCACAGGCCGACATGGCGACCGTGATCGACATGTTCACGCGCCCCCGCACCCTGCAACTGCTGGTCAACACGCTGTTGCTGGTGGCGTGCACGCTGGCGATGGCCACCGCGATGGCGCTGCCGCTGGCCTGGCTGGTCAGCCGCACCAACCTGCGCGGGCGGCGGCTGGTCAATATCCTGTCGGTGATCCCGCTGGCCACGCCCGGGTATGTGATGGCCTATGCGCTGATCGGCCTGTCGGGCAATTTCGGCTTCATGAACCAGGTGTTTGGCTTCACCATCCCGCGCCTTCAGGGGCTTTCGGGGGCGACCATCGCCCTGTCGCTGTATACCTTTCCCTACATCTACCTCAACCTGCGCGCGGCCTTTGCCGGGCTGGACCAGTCGCTCGAGGAGGCCGCCCGCGCCCTTGGCGCCACTCCGCGCGAGGTGTTTTTCCGCGTCACCCTGCCGCATCTGATGCCCGCGCTGATGGCGGGCTGGCTGGTCGTCGGCCTTTATGTGATCGGCGATTTCGGCGCTGTGGCATTGATGCGGTACGAGGTGTTCAGCTACGCCATCTATCTTCAGTATTCCGCCATGTTCGACCGCGTTTATGCGGCCTGGCTGGCGCTGATGCTGATCGCGATGGCGCTGTCGGTGGTGTGGTGGGAAAGCCGCTTGCGCGAAGGGGCGCATTTTGCGCGGATCGGATCGGGCGCGGGGACGGAACGCCGCCGCCTGCATCTGTCGCCGATGGGGCAGGCGCTGGGCTGGGGCATCGTGGGGCTGGTTGTGCTGGCCTCGATCGGGTTGCCCGTCGCTGTGCTCAGCTTCTGGATGATGCGGCTGGATGATCTGCCCGCTGTTCTGCCCGCGCTGTTCCGCGCGTTTTCACAATCGCTGTCGGTGGCGGCCCCGGCGGCGCTGATGGCGGCGGCTATGGCGCTGCCGGTCGCGGTACTGGCGGTGCGCTACCCCTCGCCGCTCTCGACCTTTATCAACCGGCTGGCGTTCGTCGGCTACGCCGTGCCTGCGCTGGCCTTCGCGCTGGCCTTTGTGTTCTTCTCGCTCCACGGGGCGCGGTTCCTGTACCAGACACAGGTCCTTCTGGTCACGGTCTATGCGCTCAGCTTCCTGGCGCTCGCCCTGGGGCCGATTCGCTCGGCGCTCTATCAGGCGCGGCCATCGGTCGAGGAATCTGCCCGCGCGCTGGGGCACGGGCCATTTTCCGTCTTTGCCCGGGTCACCTTGCCGACGATCCGCCCCGGCGTCGTTGCGGGCATGGTGCTGGTCTTCGTAATCGCAATGAAGGAGTTGCCAATTGCGTTCCTGCTGGCGCCCACCGGGTTCCGGCCGCTGTCGATCACCATGTTCTCGCGCACGTCCGAAGGGATGCTGATGGAAGCCGCGCCCTATGCCGCAGCGATCATGGTATTCTCTGCCCTTTTCGTGGGCTTCGTTCTGAGGCATGACAAGAAGACCTGACAAACCCTGAGGTTTCATGAACAGCCTGCCCAAAAGCATGTCCTTCAAGATGCCGGCCGAAGCGACGCCGCTGGGCTTTCGCCCCCGGCCCGCCAAAGTGCTGCTCGAGGTCGCGCGCCTGCGCAAACGATTTCCCCACGGAGAAGTCGCCGCCGTGGAACGCGTCGGTTTTGCGCTGGGCGAGGGCGAGATGCTGGCGCTTCTTGGCCCGTCCGGCTGTGGCAAGACCACAACCTTACGCATGATCGGCGGGTTCGAAGTCCCGGACGAGGGCACCATAACGCTGCGCGGGCGCGACATCACCCACCTCCCCCCCGAAGCGCGCGGCATTGGCTTCGTGTTTCAGGATTATGCGCTGTTTCCGCACCTGAACGTGCTGGACAACGTCCGCTTCGGACTGCGCAAGCTGCCCCGCTCCCAGGCCGATGACCGCGCCCGGGAAATGCTGCGCCTTGTGGGGCTGAGCGGGCTTGAAACCCGCAAGCCGCATGAACTTTCCGGCGGCCAGCAGCAGCGCGTGGCGCTGGCGCGTACGCTGGCTGTCGCCCCGCCGCTGGTGCTGATGGACGAGCCATTCTCGAACCTCGACGCGGCCATGCGCGTAGAAACCCGGCAAGAAGTGCGCAAACTGCTTAAGTCCTCAGGCTCGGCAGGGATTCTCGTCACCCACGACCAGGAGGAAGCGCTGGCCATCGCCGACCGGATCGCGGTGATGGAGGCCGGGCGCGTGGTCCAGATCGGCACCCCGGACGAGATCTATCGTAACCCCGTGTCGGCTTTTGTGGCGTCGTTTCTGGGCCGGTCGAACATCCTTCGCGGCACTGCCAACGGCATGCGTGTGGACACGGCCTTTGGTACGCTTCCGCTGTCGCGGGCGGCCAACGGCGCGGTCAACCTGGCGGTACGGCCGGAGCAGATCATGCTGGAACCCGACCCGGATGGCCCGGCCTCGGTCGTGGGGCGCGAGTTTCGCGGGCATGATCAACTTTACTGGGTGCAGGAAGGCGAGCGCTGCATGCTCGTGATCTCGGGCCCCGGCGCGACCATCGGTGTGGGCGAAAAGGTGCGCCTGCGGATCTGTGACTGCGTGGTGCCACTGGCCTGAGCCCGAGGCCCCGCGCGTCGGCAATCGCCCGGGGGGGCCGTGCACACCACGGGCCAAAGCCCGCGAGGCGTGCGTGGGCGGGCGGGGTGGGTACGCCGAGCGGGCGCTTCCCCCGATGCCAACATTCCGCCGCGATGATCGAGACACATGAAAAAGCCCCCGCGCGATGCAGGGGCTTTTCGTATCTCACGGGAGATGAAGCGGCCCGCCGTCAGCTTTCCTTGGCGCGCTTCTTGATCGGTGCCCAGATCTGCTTGTTGGTCAGATACAGCAGCGATGCCAGCACGGTCAGAATGATCAGCCCGGCAAAGCCCGCCTGCTTGCGCTCGACCAGTTTCGGTTCGGCGGTCCACGTCAGGAATGCCGCCACATCCAGCGCCATCTGCTCTTCGGTCGCGGGCGTGCCATCGGCATAGTCCAGCATGTCGTCGAACAGCACCGGGTTCATCGACACCCAATCACCATAAGCGCGATTGTAGTAGAACAGGGTACCGGCCTGGAAGTCTTCCTCGCCGGTGTAGCCCAGCAGGAAGGATGCGATGTATTCCGGCCCGCCGATCCCCTTGATCAGCTGGTTGATGCCCAGACCATATGGCCCGCTGAACCCGGCGCGCGCCTTGGTCATCAGGCTCAGGTCAGGCGCGCCCTCGAACCCCGATTCGGGGAAGTGGTCGTTTGCGGTGGCGACGCGCCAGTCACGCATCACCGGGTCCCAGACCTCGTACATCTCGGCGAAGGCCCGCATCTGGTCTTCGGGCAGTTGCGGCCCGTTGGGGTCGGCCAGCGTGCGGAAGGCAACGTACTCCAGCCCGTGGCAAGCGGCGCAGACCTCGTGAAAGACCTGAAGTCCGCGCTGCAACTGGTTGCGGTCATACGACCCGAAGGGGCCTTGGAAAGAGAAGTCGAAGTTGGTCACCTCCCCTTTCACTTTCTTGGCTTCGGCCATGTCGCCCGGCAGCGTCAGTGCGGCAGCGGCGGCAACGGCAAGGGCCAGAGTCCTGAGTTTCATGTGGATATCCCTTTCCTTGCGCCGTTATTCCGCCGGAACCTGTTCGGGCGACGGGCCCGATCCGCCGTTTCCGGATTTCGCCTTCACGCTGTCCTTGAAATCCTGCTCGATCGTTTCGGGCGGCGTGGTCGGTTTCTCCAGCACACCCAGAAGCGGCATGATCACCAGGAAATAGGCGAACCAGTAGGTCGTGCCGATCAGCGCGATGTTGGTGTAGATCCCTTCGGCCGGCATGGCGCCCGCCCAGGTCAAGACCACGAAGTTCACGATGAACAGCCAGAACCACCATTTGAACATCGGACGGTACCGGCCCGAACGCACCGACGAGGTGTCCAGCCAGGGCAGCAGCGCCCAGACGAAGATCGCCCCGAACATGGCCAGCACGCCGAAGAAGGTTGCGTCAACGATGCCGAAGGTCAGCCAGTTCACCGCGATCACCACCCACACGTCCGAGGTGAACGCCCGCAGGATCGCGTAGAAGGGCAGGAAGTACCACTCGGGCACGATTTCCGGTGGCGTGACCAGCGGGTCGGCTTCGATGTAGTTGTCGGTGTGGCCCAGGAAGTTTGGCATGAACGCAACCACAACCCAGAACAGCGCCAGCACGACGACCAGAGCGAACAGGTCCTTGATCACGAAATAGGGCCAGAACGGGAGCGTGTCCTTCTCGGCCTCTTCCTTCGATCCACGGCGCACCTCGACCCCGGTGGGATTGTTGTTCCCGGTTGTATGAAACGCCCAGACGTGGACAATCACCAGACCAAGGATGACGAAGGGCAGCAGATAATGCAGGCTGAAGAAGCGGTTGAGCGCGGCATTGTCCACCGCAGGCCCACCCAGAAGCCAGGTCTGCAACACCTCGCCGATGCCAGGGATCGCCCCGAACAGGCCGGTGATCACCGTGGCGCCCCAGAACGACATCTGCCCCCAGGGCAGCACGTAGCCCATGAACGCGGTGGCCATCATCAGCAGGTAGATCAGCATGCCGATGATCCACGTCACCTCGCGCGGGGCCTTGTAGCTGCCGTAATACATGTTGCGGAACATGTGCAGATACACTGCCAGGAAGAACAACATGGCGCCGTTCTGGTGCAGGTAGCGCATCATGTGCCCGCCGTTCACGTTGCGCATGATGTGCTCAACACTGGCGAAAGCCATGTCAACATGCGGCGTGTAGTGCATGGCCAGCACGATGCCGGTCACGATCTGTAGAATCAGACACACCATGAGGACAATGCCCCAGATCCACATCCAGTTGAGGTTCTTGGGGGTGGGGATCATGATGGTGTCATAGACAAGCCCGACGATCGGCAGGCGGCGGTGCAGCCACTTTTCGCCCCCGGTCTTCGGCTCGTAATGGTCGTGCGGAATTCCCGACATCGCCTGTTCTCTCCCTTAGCCGAGCTGAATGGTGGTGTCGTCGACGAACTGCGCCACCGGAATATGCATGTTTTCGGGCGCAGGCCCGCGCCGGATACGCCCGGCGGTGTCGTAATGCGACCCGTGGCAGGGGCAGAACCAGCCGCCGAAGTCCCCTGCGCCGTCACCCAGCGGCACACAACCCAGATGCGTGCATACGCCCGTCATCACCAGCCATTCGCCTTCGTCATCCATGGTGCGGTTGGCGTCGCTGGCGTCGGTGCCCGGCTTGTTGGGGTTACGCGACTGGCGGTCGATGCTCAGCTCGTCCAGCGACACGGCGCGCCCGGCCTCGATCTCGTCCTCGGTGCGGCGGCGGATGAACACCGGCTTGCCCAGGAAGTTCACCGTCAACTGCATCCCCGGCTCCAGCGCGGCGACATCGATGAACAGCGTCGACAGCGCCTGCACATCGGCCGAGGGGTTCATCTGGTTGACGAGCGGCCAGACCGCGGCCCCCGTGGCGACAACCCCTGCACCGGCGGTCGCGTAATACAGGAAATCCCTGCGCGTGCTATCGTTGTCGTCTGCGTGGGACACGAGCATTCTCCTTTCCATGCCGGTGACGGCGGGCCATGAACGGCAGCGGGGCCACGGGAAAACCGCAGCCAATCGCGTCGGTATTTAGCGGGGATTACGGATGCCGTCCAGCGCGGATACTCCGATAAAATGTCGCAGTGGCACATGTTTCACAGGGCTGCCCAAGCGGCGCCCGGTCGTGATCATGCCTGCGGCGGGACAGTGGCGACAAAGCTGTCGCGCGTGGCATTCCGGCCCTCCCATGCCGCCAGCTCCGGATGACCGGCGCGCCAGTCACGGTCTGCGTGGCGCAGGTCCAGATACCCAAGCGCACACCCCAGCGCAATCTGGCCGATACAGCGCGGTCCCGCCAGATACGGCACCCAGCGCGACTCAAGCGTGTCGAGCGCGCGGGCGATCTTTTCCCACTGGCCTTCGACCCAGGGCGCGTGGCGGGCCGCTTCGGGGCGGATACGCCCTTCGTAGACCATAAGCAGCGCGGCATCGAGCATCCCGTCAGCGAGCGATTCGAGCGTGATCGCGTCCCATAGCCGTGGCTCGGCAGGATACAGCCTGGTGCCCGCGCGGGCATCCAGATAGCGGCAGATCACCCGGCTGTCATACAGCGCGCCACCTTCGGGGCGTTCCAGCGTGGGCACCTTGCCCAGCGGGTTCTGCGCCACCGGCGCAGTGCCGCGCGCCACCGGCGAGCCCGATGCAGGCACCAGTTCGACCTGCGCCAGAAGGCCTGTTTCGTGCAAGACCACCATGACCTTGCGCACATAGGGCGAGGTCGCGCTGTAGAATAGTCGCAGGCCTGTCATCATTCCCCCTTCACGCCCGGCGCAGCCGGATGCGCCCCAGCGCCGCGGCGTCGATCTCGATCCCCGGCCCGTCGACCCCGACCCGGAACACCCGGCGGAAGCGCAAGGTGCCGTTGGCTTGATCGCGGTCGGCGGGGCGCACTGCGGTCAGCCCTTCGGCCAAGCGGTCCAGCGCATCCTCGGCGCGTTGGTCGACATGCCCGCGCTGCACCCGGCGCGCCAGCAGGTATCCGGCCAGCGCGACCGATCCGTATTTCACCGCCATTGCGGCCACGGGGGCAAGCGGCAGGGGCATGAGGTATCCTCCGTCAGGGTTGACCAAGGATGACCCGATGCGCACGGACTGTCCACTGAAACTTGGCCCCCCCGGCCCTGATCGCCAGTCCCTGCGACAAGCACGCCCCCAAAGCCGCGCGACAGCTTGACCGGCATGGGGGTTTTCGTGCCTATGGGGCCCATCATGCCCGCACCCCGCACGAAATCCACCCGCAAGACCCGCCAGCGCCCCGGTGCGCTGATGCGGTTGGCCGACGTGTTGCGCGGCGTGCGGCGCTGGGTGCTGCGCGGGCTGGCGGCGGTGTTGCTGTTCTGCGTCGGCTGGATCGCGCTTTACCTGGTCGTCAACCCGCCCGGCGGCATCTACATGCTGCAGGAGTACCGCCGCATCGGCAGCATCGAACGGCAATGGATGCCGATGGACCGGATCGCCCCGGTGATGGCGCGGTCGGTGGTGGCCGCCGAGGACGCGAATTTCTGCACCCACTGGGGGTTCGATATGGGCGAGATCCGCCGCGTGATCGACCAGGGCGGCACGCGCGGGGCCTCGACCCTCAGCCAGCAGGTGGTCAAGAACGTGTTCCTGTGGCACGGGCGCGACTGGACCCGCAAGGCGCTCGAAGCCGGCATGACCCTGATGGTCGAAGCGCTCTGGAGCAAGCGCCGCATCCTCGAGGTTTATCTCAACGTCGCCGAATTCGATGACGGGGTATTCGGGGTCGAAGCCGCGGCGCGCCACTATTTCAACACCTCCGCCGCCGAACTGACCGCGACGCAGTCGGCACGGCTGGCGGCGCTCCTGCCTGCGCCCAAGACCCGCGACGCCGCCCGGCCCAGCGATTTCGTCCGCCGCCGCGCCGCCGCGATCATGGACGGAGCGGCCACGATCGACCGCGACGGGCGCGCCGGCTGCTTCCAGAGTTGAACTTTCCGCCCCGGCATTGCATGACGGGTCCGCAACCGCGCACCCACAGCGCCCGGTCGGAGAAACCATGTCGCGCCTTTACCACGTTCCGTTGTCGCCCTTCTGCCGCAAGGTCCGCCTGACCCTGGCCGAAAAGCAGATCGAGGTCGAGTTGATCGAGGAGCGCTTCTGGCAGGCCAGCCCCGAATTCCTGCGCCGCAACCCGGCAGGCAAGGTGCCCGTGCTGCGTCATGAGGGGCGCATCCTGACCGAAAGCCAGGCGATCTGCGAATACATCGACGAAACCGTGCCCAGCCCGCCGCTGATGCCCCGCGACCCCCGCGCCCGGTTCGAGGTGCGGCGCCTTTGTGCGTGGTTCGACGACAAGTTCCACCACGAGGTGACGGCGAACCTGCTGTACGAGCGCGTCAACAAGAAGCTGATGGGTCAGGGATACCCGGATTCGCGCGCCATCAAGACCGGCTCGGCCAGGATCAAGTATCATCTGGACTACATGGGCTGGCTTCTGGACCAGCGCCGCTGGCTGGCGGGCAACGACATGACGCTGGCCGATTTCGCCGCCGCCGCGCATCTGTCCTGCCTGGACTATATCTCGGACGTGGACTGGAAGCGCGCGCCGGGGGTGCATGACTGGTATGCCAAGATCAAGTCGCGCCCGTCCTTCCGCACCCTGCTGGCCGACCAGCTTCCCGGCTTCCCGCCGCCGCCGCATTACACGGATCTGGATTTCTGAGCCCGCGCGCTACAGGTCCAGCCGCCCCTGCCCCGCCCCGCCTTCGCGTTTCGCGCGCTTGAACGCGTCATCGCGCTGCACCGGAAGGCGCACCGCGCGGTCGCGCAACTGCAACGCTGCCGCCACCGAAACGATCTGGATGCGCGGCACGGGGCTGAAGCCGTCCATTTCGAACTGCCCGGCGGCGGCGGCCTCCGCGATCATGGGTTTGGTCGGTTCGGTCAGGGTCAGGAAAATGCCGATCTCGGCGCGTTCGCGTTCGCGTTAATCGTCTGCGCGATATGCCAGCTATATTTCGAAGGCGGTTTGCGGGTCCTCCGGCGGCAGATCAAGGTCAGCGGTTCGGATCGCCTTCAGACCAGCGCGCGATGCGTAGGAATGAACATGCTTGTCGTCTGAGTAGATGGTATGAGCGCCTTCCGCCTTCGCGATAGCGACAATCTGACGGTCGAACTTGATCTTGGTCTTGGTAGTGTCAGCATCCTGCGCGTTAGCGCGCAGCCCTCCACTCTTGAGTGCGGCATTCATGTCAATGGCAGCCTCAATCGCAGCCTTCTGATCGAAGGGGACAATCCGAAAGGCCGCGCTTCCATTAAGGATGCCAAGATACTCCGACATTGCCGCATCTGCCCGCACCAAGACCTCGCACAAGACCGGTGTCGGAATGATGATCTTTTCCTTCGCGGCTGTCAGGTTCATGATCAGGTACTCGATGCGATCTGGCGCTCTCTCAACAGCTTTGCCAGTGACAGGATCTGATGGTGGTCGAGCGTTCGGGTCAAGCACAAGAAGCAGAACGCTGCTGTCGAACACCACCATCAGTGCGGACCGTTGTCGGTTTCTCGTAACGCTTCAAGGGCGCCTAGGGGATCGTCCATGGCCTTCCACCCGCTCCCCTCAATCCGCCGCAAGTGCTCAATAGCGTCCTTGAGGTCATCCGACGCCAGAACTTTGAAGCTATCAACACGGAACTTCCTCAGAAGCCAATTGCCATCCTCATCACGAAACCAGCGCCCGGTTCCGAAGATGCGAACCGGCTCGTACATGTGGCGGGCAAGGCGTCTGGCGGTTTCGCGATTGGTGTCGATGCCGGTATACTTTATGTCCCCGTTTTGCAACTGCAAGTGCACGGTCTGGTCAGCGCCTCCGACACTGATCAAGATACCGTCAAGCGATCCCTCCTGTTTGAAGG
>SKKS01000271.1 GCA_007123625.1 Paracoccaceae bacterium | reverse complement strand
CGGATCGGCATGTGATGCCCGCACGAGGTGCAGACCTGCAGGTTGTCCTTCAGTTCCCTGTGGAACAGCATGCTCCCGCATTCGGGGCATTTCGTCCACAGGTGCTCGGGCATCTCGCGGCGCGAGAAGATCGAGTTGATGGTCGGGCGGACATAATTGGTGATCCAGTTCATCGAAACCTCGTGCGCGGGTGGGCCGCGCGGGGCCCGGTCGTTCGGCCAGTCTGCCTGCTGGCCGGGCCGCTGGCGCTGAAATAATCGCGTGCGGGGGAAATTGCAATCAGCGTGCGCGGATGGCCAGACGGCACAGACCCCAGGCCAGCACCAGCACGGCGATGTCGGCGTAGATCAGCGGGCGCATGATGTCCACGTCATCGGGACCATAGGGCAGCCGCCCCAGCGCCATGCCGTCAAGTGCCCCGCCCGCGGTCACGAACAGGATCGCGACCACGTTGTTGGCGAAATGCAGACCCCACGCCAGCCCGAGCGAGCCCGTGCGCGCGGTAAGATCCGCCGCGACCAGCCCGAAAACCCCGGTGGCCAGCACCACATGCCATGTGTTCGCGCCCATTTCCGCCGGCGCGTAGTGAACCAGCCCGAACAGAACGGATGGCAGCACCATCCACACCAGCGGCGAGCGGAACCGTGCGGCAAGCTGTTGCTGAAGATACCCGCGAAAGACCAGCTCCTCGGCGCCGGTCTGCACCAGCAGGCCCACCAGCGCCAGCGGCAGAAAGCTCAACCACACGCGCCATGCAAGGCCGGGTTCCAGATCGGCAAACAGCAGCCACGGCAGCCCGGTCACCAGCGCCAGCCCGCCCAGCACGCCCACCCCCAGTGCAAAGTCGCGCAGCACCACCGGCGGGCGCCCGAAAAGCGAGCCCACACTGCGCCCGTGCATCCAGCGCGCCGCCAGCATCGCCCCCAGCGCCATGCCGGTGAAGGTGAAGAGCAACACCACCAGCGTCGTCGGATCCGACCCCTGACCGATCGACACCAGACGCGACTCCAGCTGGTTCAGCCCGGTCAGCACCCAGACACCCGCCCCCATCAGGGCCAGCCAGCCGACATAGACCACCACGATCAGCAAAAGGCCCGCCAGCAGGCGCCAAACCTGCGGACGCGCCCGTGCGGGCGCGACGAAGCCTTCGAAGGGCGAGGAGTATGTCACGCAGGCCACCTTAGCGGGTTCAGGGTGTCGGAGTCAGGGCGGAACCTAGCAGCCCTGCGGGCAGGGGCAAGCAGGCATCAGTGGCGCGGAACGTCAAGCTGCGGTAAGTCTATGCAGGTGGGCGCGGCGCACTTGCCCCGCCCGACGGCCGCCGGAAAGGTTCCATGACCCTTGCCCTTGTCACGTTGGGATATCTGCTGCAACTCGCCATTGTCGCGCGGGCGTTGTTGCGTGACGGGCTTGCGCCGACCGGGCGGCTGGGCTGGGTGATGGTGATCTCGGCGCTGCCGGGCGTTGGGATCGTGGCCTATCTGCTTTTCGGTGAGGTCCGCCTGCACCGCGCCGACCGCCAGCGCATGGTCGAGGTGCGCGCCCGGCTGAGCGCGGCCAGCAGCGCCGGGCGCGCACGAGAGGTGCGCCCCGTCGGTACCGATGTGGCGGTGTTTGCCAGTGGTGCCGTGCCCGGCGATTTCGCCCCCGTCGGCGGCAATCGCGCGGTGCTTCTGCCCGAGGGTGATGCCATGATGGACGATCCCGTCGCCGCTATCGATGCTGCGCGCGACCATGTGCATGTGCTCTTCTACATCTGGCTGCCCGATGCCACCGGCACGGACATGGCCGAGGCGCTGATGCGTGCCACCGCGCGCGGCGTCGCCTGTCGCGTGCTGGTGGACGACCACGGATCGCGCCACCTGATCCGTTCGGACTTGTGGCGGCGCATGGGGGATGCTGGCGTGCATGTGGTCAAGGCCGCGCCGGTGGGCAATCCGCTGATCAGCTTCTTTTATCAGCGCCTGGACCTGCGCAATCACCGCAAGATCATCGTCATCGACAACACCCACGGCTGGTGTGGCAGCCGCAATTGCGCCGATGCCGCCTTCAGGATCAAGGCGCGCTATGCGCCCTGGGTTGATATCCTGATGCGGTTCCGGGGGCCGGTGGTGCGCCAGTTGCAGGCGGTTTTCCTGCAGGACTGGATGACCCACCGGCACGAGGATCTGAGCCATCTTCTGGCCGTGCCGGTCCCCGCCGAGGCCGACAACGGTTTCGTGGCGCAGGTCATCGCCTCGGGCCCTGACGACATGGACACCGGCCCCGCCGATACGATCTGCGCGATGATCTTTTCCGCGCGCGAACAGGTCTGGCTGACCACGCCGTATTACGTGCCCAACATCGCGTTGCACGGCGCGATCTGCGCCGCCGCGCGGCGCGGCGTCGATGTGGTGCTGATCCTGCCCGCGCGCAACGACAGCTGGGTGATCGGGGCGGCCAGCGAAAGCCTGTACCACGAGCTTCTGCGCTCGGGCGTGCGGATCATGGCCTTTGACGAGGGGTTGATTCACTCCAAGATCGTCACCGTTGACCGGCGGCTGGCGCTTATAGGGTCCAGCAACCTTGATCATCGCAGTTTTGATCTGAATTATGAAAACTGTATCCTGCTCAGCGATCCCGAGGTTACGGCGGAACTTGATGCCCGGCAGCAGAGTTACATCGACAGGGCGCACCCGGTTCTGAGCGAAGTGGTCAGGAACTGGTCTATCCTGAGGAGGCTGCGCAACAACACCGTCGCGCTGGCCAGTCCGTTGCTGTGATCCTGCGCCCGTTTGCGAACGTTGCGGGGCACGAATTGCGGAGCATGTGGCACACAAAAGATATGGAAACGGAGGGGTGAGAATGAACACACGAAACAACGCGGGGCCCGGGCAAGGACCTGAGGACGCAGATCCGCAGGCCCAAGGCCCGCAGGATGGCGCACCGCATAACGGTCCCGACCTTGAGGACCTTGCGCGCGAGTTGGAAACCTTGCGCGCCGACATGGAGCGGCTGGTCGGAACGCTGGCCGATTTCGGGCGTGCCCAGGGCGCAGGAATTGCCGACGACATGCGCGCCCGTGCCGAGCGTCTGCGCGCCCGCAGCGCCGAGGCCGAATCGCGCCTGGGCGACCTTGCGGCCGAAGCTGACAGCCTTGCCCGCGAGCGCCCGGCGGCGGCCATGGGAATCGCTGCCGCGCTGGGCTTCTTCCTCGGCATCATGATGATGCGGCGCTAGGACGGGGCACAACACGCATGGAACGACTTCTGGCAGCGCTGCAGGCGCGGGTGCGCGCGCGGATCGCCCTGATTGTGCGGCGCATGGCGCTTGGCGGCGTGGGCGGCGTTCTGATGCTGCTGGGCGCGGGTTTCCTGCTGGCGGCGTTCTGGACGGTGCTGGCGCGCGTCTGGGACCCGTTGGTGGCCTCGCTCGGCATGGGGCTGGTGTTCACGGGGCTGGGGCTGATCGCCATCGGGCTTGCCGGGCGGACGCCGCGCGACCCGGAAGCGGCGGCTGATGCGCGCGCCCGTGCCGAAAGCGCCCGTGCCAAACGCGCAAGCACCGCAGGCGCGGAGTCCGCAGCCGATGGCCCGGACGATCCTGCCCTGCGTCGTATCCTGCGCGATGCCGGGCTGGATGTCCCCCCGCGCGGCGAATCTCCGGCCCTGACCGAGGCATTCCTGTTCGGGCTGATCCTGGCCATGCGGATGACTGCCCGGCCAGCGCCGCAGCCCCCGCCCGAAGGCGATCCACCGCCCCGCGCGTCAGACCCGGTGATCTGACGCGCGCCTGCGCCAGTCGGCATTGCGTCCCGCTACCCGCCTCAGGCGCGCCAGTCGAAAAACCCGGCCCCCCCGCGCGACAGCAATCGCAGCGCCAGTTCCGCGCCCATCGCCGCGCCATCGCCAAGGGTGCCGAAGATCTCGTCGCTCAGCGATTCCGACCCGTCGGGGCGCAGGATTTCGCCGCGCAGCCACAGCCGCTCGCCGTCGATCACCGCCAGCCCGGCGATGGGCGTCTCGCACGAGCCGTCAAGTTCTGCCAGAAACGCGCGCTCGGCGGCCAGCCGCAGCCCCGTCGGTCCGTCATGCAGCGGCGCGAGAAGTGCCGCCACCCGCGCGTCATCCTCGCGCCGTTCGATTCCGATGGCGCCCTGCGCCACCGCCGGAAGCATGTCATCGGGCGCGATGGGGCCGCGTGCGACGTCTGTCATGCCCAGCCGGTTCAGCCCCGCCATCGCCAGAAAGGTGCAATCGGCCACCCCGTCGCCCAGCTTGCGCAGCCGCGTCTGCACATTGCCGCGGAACTCCACCACCTTCAGGTCGGGGCGCCGGTGCAGCATCTGCGCCCGCCGCCGCAGGCTTGATGTCCCCACGACCATCCCCGCTGCCAGCCCTGCGATTCCCGGCACCTTTTCGGACACGAAGGCATCGCGCACATCCTCGCGCGGCAGGTAGCAATCCAGCGTCAGCCCCTCGGGCTGCGCCACCGGCATGTCCTTCATGGAATGCACGGCAATATCGATCCCGCCCTGCAGCAGCGCGGCCTCGATCTCGCGGGTGAAAAGGCCCTTGCCGCCAAGGTCCTTCAGCGGCTTGTCCGCTTCGATCAGGAAGCGGTCGTCGCCGGTGGTCTTGATCACCACGATCTCGATCGCCGCTTCGGGCAGATCATGCGCCGCCATCAGCCGGTTGCGGGTTTCATGGGCCTGCGCCAGCGCCAGCG
>SKKS01000407.1 GCA_007123625.1 Paracoccaceae bacterium | reverse complement strand
TGGCGAAGGGGGCACCCCGATCCCCGCAGCCGACTGGTTCGGGGCCCGTGGGCTGGCCCCCTATGCGCCGCAACCCAAGGAAGGGCTTGCGCTGATAAACGGCGTCGCCGCTGCATCGGCGATGGCGCACGACGCGCTGCATGCGCTGCGCGGGACGCTGGCGCTCGCCGCGCTGACCGCGGCGGCGACGCTCGAGGGGCTTGGCGCGTCGCAGGAAAGCTGGGGCGCGGATGTGGCCCTGCTGCGCCCGGACCCGGGTCTGGCCCATGTTGCGGCGCGACTGCGGTACTGGCTGGACGGGTCGGGCGTGACACGCGGCGACCGCCAGCCGCCGGTGTCTTTGCGGGTGGTGCCGCAGGTCCACGGCATGGCCGAAGCCGCGCTGGATGCGCTGGCGGGCGCGGTCGTGGACGAATGGCGCACGGTCAGCGACAACCCGGTGTTCCTTGCGAACCCGGACTCGCCCGTGTTCGGCGCGCTGGTGCACAGCGGCAACTTCCACTGCGCCGAGCTGACCGCCCGGATCGAAGCGATGGCGCTGGCTGTGGCGCAGGTGGCGCAACTGTCGGAACGACGCCTGCACCGGGTGCTTGATGCGCGATTCAGCGGCCTGTCGCCGCAGCTTGCGTGCAAACCGGGGCTGGATGCCGGGCTTGTGGCGCTGCACAAGGGCGCGCTTGGGCTGGGCGCGCGGGTACGCAGCCTGTCGGTCCCCCCGTCGCTGATGCACGGCGAGACGTCCTTCGGGCAGGAGGACATGATGACCATGGCGCTCCCGGGACTGGACCGGCTGAACGCTTTGGAGCGCCTGACACACCGGATGCTGAGCTATGAGCTTTATGCCGCCCTCGTGGCGCTGGACCAGCGGCAGGCGCAAGGCGGCGGCGCGCCCGGTCCCGCGCTTGCGGCGGTGCACCGCGACATCCGCGCCCACATCCCGGCCTATGACGGCGACCGCCCCTTTGGCCCCGAGGTTGACCGCCTTGCCGGGCTGATCGGCACCGTTCTTCGGGATGCTCCCACCCACCGCGGCGCGGTCAGCCAGTCACGCGAGGCTGCCGCCCCGCCCGCACACGCCAACCAGCAATCCCTGCCTGAAAGAGGATCACCATGAACCCGATCTACATGACCTACATCAACGGCATTGACGTCGATGCGCTTGAACTGACCGATGACGAAATCCTCGAGGCGGTCGAGGCGGGCCTCCATGCGCAGGGTATGGAGCAGGCGGTGATCGAGCCGCGCGTCCACCTGATGCCCGATCCGTCCTTTAACGGCCATTTCAACGTGCTGCGCGGCTATATCGCGCCGATGAACCATGCGGGCGTCAAGATCGTCGGCGACTTTGTGGACAACTACAAGCAAGGGCTGCCGTCGGAAATGGCGCTGCTCAACCTGTTCGATCCGCGCACCGGGATGCCGCAGGCGATCATCGACGCGACCGCGATCACCGAAATGCGCACCGGCGCGATCACGGCGCTGGGCGCCAAGCATCTGGCGCGCAAGGACAGCAAGGTGCTGGGCCACATCGGCGCGCGGGGCACGGCCTATTGGAATGTGCGACTGCTTGACCGGCTGTTCGACTTCGACGAGATCCGCGTGCATTCCCGGCGCCCCGAAAGCCGCGAAAGCTTTGCGCGGAAGCTTTCCGAAGATCTGGGCAAACCCGTCCGGGTGACCGAGGACTGGCAAAGTTGCGTCGAAGGCGCCGATATCGTGGTGGAAGCCTCGCGCTTGCCCGAGCCGCAACCGATGCTTCTGACCGAGTGGATCAAGCCCGCCGCCTTCGTGGTCCCCTATGGCACGATGAGCGCGGTGGAACTGTCGCTGACCGATATCATGGACAAGATGGTGGTCGACGACTGGGGCCAGTGCAAGGGCGGTCCCTTCGGGTCGTTGCGCCGCCATGTGGAAACCGGCAAACTCTCGGCCGAGACGCTGCATGCCGAACTGTGCGAGATTGTGGTCGGCACCAAGCCAGGGCGGGAATCCGATACGGAAACGATCCTGTTCTGGCACCGTGGCCTGTCGCTGAGTGACATCGCCCTTGGTCATGCCATGCTGGAAAAGGCGCGCGCGCGCGGTCTGGGGACCGAATTGCGGTTCGCCTGACCGCCTGGCCGTCCCGGAACGCGGGGCGGCATCAGATCATGCGGGCCTGAAGCCGGTCATCGAACGGATAAAGCGACATCCGCTCGACCCCGGTTTCATGGATCAGGAACTGGTCCTCAAGCTTGACGCCCTCGGCGGACCTGTCCCAGCCGACGTAGCTTTCAAGGCAGATGATCATGCCGGGCTCCAGCGCGCCGGTCAGTGGATAGGGCTTGCCGCGCACATGGTGGGGAATGTTCGGAAATTCCCCGTTCATGCCCAGTCCGTGCCCGACACAGTAGTACCGGCTGGCCATGTGTTCCTCGGGGACGGGCCACGCTTTTTCAGCGATCTCGCGGAACTCTGCGCCCGGGCGCAACAGCTCGGCATTGGTTTCCAGTTGCTCGCGTGCGCGTGCATACAGAAGGCGCTGGTCATCGGTGGGCTTGCCGTCGCCACACAGAAACGTGCGCGAGAAGTCGACCGCATAATGCTCGAACCCCACGGCATCGGTATCAAGGCACAAAAGGTCCCCCTTCTGCAGGACTCGACCGCCCGCTTCCTGAAAGTAGGGATAGGTGTTCGGCCCGCTCTGGAAAAGCCGCGTCGAAACGTACTGGCCTTCCTTGGCCATCAGCGCATAGTGAAACTCGGCCCAGGTTTCGCATTCGGTCCTGTCCGGTTCGGCGGTGTGTTCAAGCCTGCGCACACCTTCTTCGACCCGGCGCATCGCTTCCCGGACATAGGGAAGTTCCTGCGCCAGCTTGATCGCCCGCGCCGGCATCAGCACCTCGTTCGCATCGGTCAGCGTGAGGCCCGCCGCCCGAAGCGCATCGGTCGCCGCAAAGGGAAAGCGTCCGACCGCCAGCCGGTCCAGCGCCGGGTCCTGGTCACGCACGACCCCGGCGATTTCGGCGGCAAAGCGCCGGGATGCCCCAGTGACATCGGCGCCCGAGGTGATCAGGTCAAGCCCCTCGGACAGGCGGATATCGTCGACCGTGGGCAGATCGCGCGCCAGATGCTCAGAGCCGTTGAATTCGTAAAGGATCACGGGCCCATCCGCGAAGATCAGCACATAGCGCGCCGGCGAGCGCATGGTCCACAACAGCATGTTGCGCGCGCCGGTCGCGTAGAAGATGTGGCTGGGGTCGACCTCGAGCAGCACCGGAACATCTTGTTCCCGCATTCGGGCGCGCAGATGGGCAAGGCGGGCAAGATAAAGGTTGTGCACGTCGCGACTGAGCGCGCCGGCATCGGGTTGCATGCCTGCAGTCCGAGTGTCGGCTGGGGCAGGGGCGTTCTCGGGCATGGGCATGACTCGCAGTCAGTTGTCTGGTGCCAAGCCTAAAGTATTTTCAAAGGAAGGTGCGAAGGTTTTTGGCGCAAGACAACGCCGTCAACGCAATGGTTGAAACGCGCGGTGAAACCACCGATAACACCGCATCCCGAAGGGACTTCAGGAAAGGCGGACAGGCCTTCAGCGGTCATTCTCATGCGCCAGTTGCTCAAGGCCCCAGATTATCGCGTGACAGCGCCCGACGCGTGGCGACCTGAGGCGGCGCCGGTCAGCGCCGCTGTACGCACCAATGCGATCCTGAACGTCGAGGGGCAGGATTACAGGTGGCGCCCGGCACGCGCAGCCCGGTTTCCGGACCCGGCGCAGCACCCGTTGCGCGATGATGAATCCGCCCACTTCCTGCTCCATGAGAGCGATCCCGATGACCCGGATTATCGCCGGTTCCTGTCGCGGCGGGCCGATCCCTTGCTCGCCCGCAGTCGCGGCTGCCGCTGTGCGGTCCCGGTCAAGGATATGGTCGTGCTGCAGCGCGTCTTGTCAGGCGCGGGGACATGACGACTGGAATGCACACACAGCGTCTTGAGGCGGCGCTTGCCGAAGTGCTGCAGTCCGGGGCGCAAAGCGTGCTTGATCTTGGCTGCGGTGACGGGGATCTGTTCCTGCTTCTGGCCCGCCTGCCGGACATCCGGCGTCTGGTCGGGGTCGACATCTGTGCGGCGTCGCTCGACCGGTTGCGTAGGCGGCTGGCCAGCCAGCCGTCCGCGCCCGGAGCCATCGAGCTTCGGCGCGGATCGATGACCGAGGCGAGCCCTGACCTGGTGGGGTTCGATTGCGCGGTGCTGATCGAAACGATTGAACACATCGAGCCTGCGCATCTGTCGCAGCTTGAGCGTGCGGTATTCGGCCAGATACGGCCCGGTACGGTCATCATCACCACCCCGAACGCCGAGTTCAACCCCCTGCTGGGTGTGCCGCCGCATCGCTTTCGTCACCCCGGCCACCGGTTCGAATGGTCCCGCGCCCGGTTTCGGGCCTGGGGCCAGCGGGTGGCCGGTCGTTGGGGCTACGCCGCGCGCTTCGCCGATATCGCGGGTTGCCACCCAGATCTTGGCGGTGCCAGCCAGATGGGTGTTTTTCGCAGGTGTATTGCGCACGCCGAGTCGTTGGATTGAGGTCAGGCACCAACAGGACGGAGAGGGCACAAAGCCAGCCGACCGACGGCCATGTCCAGATCGCCGCGCGTCGCAAATCATGTCGCACTGTGGCGCATCCGGTGCGACATTCACTTGCAGGGGACGGGAGAAACCGTATTTCTGGACCCTCG
>SKKS01000388.1 GCA_007123625.1 Paracoccaceae bacterium | reverse complement strand
TCTCCATTCAGCTTTGCAACCGAACGGAATCACAAACCGCCGAACTCACTCAACACGTTTCAAATCGGCCTCTCAGGCGGCGGCAAGCGACTTTCTGGGATCAAAGAAAGGGCGCTCGACAACCCTTGCGGATATCGGGCCGGAGGGGGTCACAACATCGAGGATCATGCCGAGATGCGCCCACTCTGCCGACACCATGGCCAGCGCGATGTTGCGCTCCAGCCGCGGGGAGTGGATGGCGGAGGTGACCTTGCCGACCGGCGTACCATCCCGCGCAACGGTCCAGAACGTCGTGTTCGGACCTCTCATGGGCGCGCAGTCGATGATCAGGCCGACCTGCTTGCGGCTCACGCCTTTGTCGCGGATACGGCGCAGCGCAGCCTTGCCAATGAAATCGGCCTCCATGTCAACGTTTACCAGTCGGTCGAGGCCAAGCTCATAGGGGTTGGTGTTGATATCCGCATCGGCGTGGTAGGACAGCATCCCGCCCTCGATCCGCCGGATGGTGGACGTGTGGCCGGGTTTCAGCCCGTATTCCATCCCTGTCGCCATGATGCGTTCCCAAAGCGTGTCGCCGTGGGCACTGTCGCGCAGGTAGATCTCGTAGCCCAGTTCGCTGGACCAGCCGGTGCGCGACACGACAAGCGGGATGCCGTCCAGATCAACTTCGCGCAGCCAGTAATAGCGCAGGTCCATGATGCTGTCTCCGAACAGCGCCCGCATGATCTCGCCCGATTTTGGCCCCTGCAGCTGCAGCGGGGACACATCGGGTTCGGTGATTGTGACGTCCAGCCCGGAATGCACGGCGACGCCCTGCGCCCACAGCAGGATGTCACTGTCTGCCAGCGAGATCCAGAAGTGGTTTTCGGCCAGCCGAAGCAGGATCGGATCATTCAGGATGCCGCCTTCGGCATTGGTGATCACGACATACTTGCACTGCCCGACAGGCATTTTGGAGAGGTCGCGCGGGGTCAGCATCTGCACGAAGGTTGCGGCATCCGGGCCGGTGATTTCCACCTGCCGCTCGACGGCAACATCGCACAGGATCGCGGTGTTCACCAGGTTCCAGAAGTTCTGTTCCGGATTTCCGAAATCGCGGGGGATATACATATGGTTGTAGACCGAAAACCCCTGCGCACCCCACCGGACAGTGGCGTCGAAATAGGGGGATTTCCGAATCTGCGTGCCAAAGCCGAAGTCATCTGCGTGCATGTTTGCCTCCCTTGCTCGTGACCGTTCCGACCAGCCGGATATCGATTGAGACTAACCGCGACATACATCCGGGAGGCGCATGGGTGCGGACCAAAAAACCGGCGAATTCAGACCAAGCAGGCTGTTTCTCAGGCGGCTTTCAGACTGTCCGGACCGACGGAACTAACGGACCGTCGTGGCGGCCAGTTTGGTGAGATTCGGATGCGTGGCCTTGACCGTCCGGGTCACGAAATAGGTCATGTAACGGTCGACCCCCGGCGCGGCATCAAGCATCGCCTGCATCAGTTCCTGAAACGCGCCAAGGTCGGCGCTTATTACCTTGAGGACATAGTCCATTCCGCCCCCGGTAGCGATGCATTCCGTGATTTCGTCGCGGCTATTGATGAATGCCTCGAACCGCTCGAAGTCCGCCCTGCGGTGGTGCGTCAGGGAAACGGTGACGACCACTTGCGTGAAATTGCAGATACGCTCGAGCACAATATCGCCGTGATAACCCCGGACAAGGCCCGCCGCCTTCAGACGGTCCAGTCGCGCCCAGCACGGCGTCGGCGAAATGTTGGCAATCTCGGCCAGTCTGGACTTGCTCAACTGACCATGTTTCTGCACTGCGCTGAGGATGCGAATATCCGTCGCATCGAGGCCAACCCTCTTCATCTTCGAGCCCCTTGCTACGTCTTGTCGAAACCGGGCGGTAGAACCCTTTCTGCCGTCGGGTCAAAATTAGTGTAATTTCGCCCGGGTGATGCCCGGTTTTTGCGACATCCTGACGTGCAAGGGCGCCCTTGGGCTGTTCGCGCTGATCACGAATGAGCGCCAAAGCCGCGCCGCCGACAAAAGCCAGCAATCGTTCCGGGGCACCGTCCCGGCCCTTCACAGGCGTCCGCAAGAGAACACAGCAGGCGCAGATCCGTGCTTTGGAGGCAGGAAACTGGGGTCGTTCAGGCAGACTGCCCACCAGGGTCGCTTGCGTCTTGTGCAGCGACGGACTGATATGGTTCAACGGTGATGCAGGCGCATTTCCCGGCAAGGGTGCCGCCGACGATGTTCATCGGCGTCTTGAGTGCGGGAAAACCTTGCGTGAACGTTTTGTAGTGGCATGCCCACGGGGCGCCGTCCCGGGACGGCGCTTCCCCGTGTCAACCGGAACCGAAAGCCCATCATCCGGACGCGCCAGTCCGGTACTGGCGCGTGGCAAGGCTTGTCGCTGCCGGACGCGGGATCAATCCGAAACGGCGTCTGCCGTCTGGGGGGCGAAAAGCCCGATGTTGTAGCCTTCCAGCCGGACCTTGTCCGAAGCGGCGTTCTCGAAGTTCAGCAGGGTCGCCGTGCCCGGTGTGACCGGAACCATCCGGTCCTGCGGCAATCCCAGAAACGCCGAGAGCGCGGCGCGGATCACGCCGCTGTGGACCACTGCAAGCAGATCTCCGTCGCCGCGGCGCAGCCAGTCGCGCAACCCGTCGACCACCCGGCCCTGAAACTCCAGCCATGATTCCCCGCCCTCGGGTTGATAGCTGCCTGCACGCCAGGCCCAGTACTTGTCCGCGTATTCGGCAATCAGGTCGGGTTTGCGCCGCCCGCTCCAGACCCCCATCCGCAATTCGCGAAGCCGCGGGTCCGAAGGCGCATCCGCATATCCGATCAGCCCGACCGTCTCGCGGCACCGGCCAAGGTCCGAGGACACGACGCGGCTGGGCGCAAGGTCTTGGGCGACACGTCTGAACGACCGTGCCTGTTCGATCCCGCGTGCGGAAAGTGGGGCATTCTCATGGCCCTGCAACCGTTGTTCGGCGTTCCAGATCGTTTCGCCATGACGCATCAGTATCAGCCGCATCAGGAAATCCTTTGACCATCAGTGTTGAAAACGGCATCGGGATCGCGCAGGAAACACAGCTCGATCTCGGCGCCGGGCTCTGCCCGGTAGAACCCGTCGACCATGACGGTCAACCGCAAATCACCGATCATGCAGGTGACCATCGACTGCCCCGCGATCGGTGCGGATTCGGCATATGTCGCCTTGACGACGGGCCGCCCCTCGCGTGCGCCGACGGTGATATCCTGCGCGCGGTACAGAAGCTGCACCTTCTCGTGCCCGGGGGCCAGATCGGCGCTGACCATTTCGGTCTTGCCGAACATGAAGGCACCCCCTTCGCGCGTGGCCGGAATCGGATTGCCTGCGGGCGTGCCCAGAAAGGTGGCCACAAAGGTCGTCTGCGGTGTGCGCAACAATTCGTCCGGGGGGCCGAACTGTTCGACCCGGCCATCCCTGAGGACGGCCACATGCGTGGCCATCGTCATCGCCTCGACCTGATCATGGGTCACATAGACCGATGTCGCCTTGGTGGCCCGGTGGATGCGCATCAGTTCGCTGCGCATGTCCACGCGCAGTTTCGCATCCAGGTTGGACAGCGGTTCGTCCAGCAAAAGCACCCCCGGGCGCGGCCCGATGGTGCGGGCGATGGCCACCCGTTGCTGCTGACCGCCCGAAATCTCGGCCGGATAGTGGTTACGCAGGCGCTCGATATCCAGGAACTTCAGAACCTCGTCAATCCGCCTGGCGCGGTCGTCGCGTGACCAGCCCGCGACCTTGAGCGGCCATTCGATGTTGCCTTCCACCGTCTTGTGCGGCCACAGCGCATAGCTTTGGAACACCAGCCCGGCATCGCGCGAGGCCGGGTTTGTGGTCACGCCCGACCGGCCGCTGGACACGACCTTGCCGTTGAAGGCAATCTCGCCCTCGGTCGGGGGTTCAAGGCCCGCCAGCATCCGCAGAAGCGTGGACTTGCCGCACCCCGACGGCCCCACCAGCACAAGGAACGACCCCGGCGGGACCGAGATGTTGATGTTGTCGACCGCGGTGAAGTCATCGAACCGTTTGGTCAGGTTCGTGATCGCGATTGCGGGAGTGGCCGACCGTGTGCGGTTTTCCATGTTCATTTGCTTTTCCATCCCTGCACCTTGTTCTGGAGGATATGGACCAGACCTGACGCGATCAGGCAGATCACCAGAATGACCAGCGTGATGGCATTGGCGAACTGCATGAAGCCCAGGCTGGCATAGTTGAACGCGATCATGCTCAGCAGCGGGGTCGAGGCGCTGAACAGCAGTACCACCAGCGACAGGTCACGCACGATCTTGATGAAGACAAGGATACCCCCCGCCATGATCCCGCGCATCGCCAGCGGAAACACGATCTGCGCCATCCGCCGCACCGCGCCCGCGCCCGTCATGCGCGCACTTTCCTCGATATCCGCCGAAATCTGCCCAAGCACCCCGCGCGCCGATTGGACGGCATAAGGCATCAGGTTCGCCGTCGCCGCCATGACGATCAGTGCGAAAGTCCCGTATAGCGCCGGAAGTGGTCCAAGCGACGTGCCGTACATGGCGATATAGGCCGCGGCCATCGCGATCGACGGAATGAACAGCGGCACAAAGGACAGCTGGCTGAGTATGCGGGTATAGGGCGAGGCCTTGTAGCGCACGATGGTATAGGCGATCAGCAGCCCCACCAGCATCGCACAGCCCGCCACGGTCAGGCCCAGCCGGATCGTCGTGAACACCGCATCAATCAGATGAGGATTGCGGAAGATGCCCGCTTGCCCCTCGGCAATGGACGTGCCGGCCGGTCCGATCCAGAAATGCAGCGTCCAGTTCGAAAACAGCACGCCCGGACGCGGCGCCATGCTGGACGCGAACAGCACGATCACCGGGATGATCGTGGTGATGACCCCGATCAGCGTGGCAAAGATGAACAGCGGCCAGCGCCAGCGGCCCAACGCAAAACGCTTGGTGCGCGCGCCCTTGCCGGTGACGGTGACAAAGGCCCGCCGCCCCGAAACAAAGCGGTCGCTGAAATAGAGCAGCGCCGCCGCCATCAGCATCAGCAACAGCGCCAGCACATAGCCGCGTTCGATGTTGCCGGTCTGGACCATACCATAGATTCGGGTCGACAGCGTCTGCATCCGCACCGGCGCGCCCAGCAGCGCCGGTGCGGCAAAGTTCGACACCGCGCCCGCAAAGGTCAGCATCCCCCCCGAAATCAGCGCCGGCGTGACGATGGGAAGCACAATACCGAACAGGATCCGCCCGCGTTTGGCCCCGGCCATTTCCGCGGATTCGACCAGATCGCCGCTGACCGAACTCAGCGATGCGGCAATCATCGTGTAGGCCAGCGAATAGTAATGCGCGATCAACACGATCAGTGTGGGCACGATGCCCCACGCCAGCCAGTCTGGAATCGGAATGCCGTTCGAGGCGAAATACCCCGCCTGCCCGCCCAGACGGTCATTGCGAAACAGCGTGCTCCAGGCCAGCGCCGCCGCGAAGCTGGGAATCATGAATGGCAGGATCGACATGATGGCCAGGAACCGCCGCGCAGGCACATCCGTCAGCACAACAAGCCAGGCAAGGAACCCGCCCAGCAACAGGCACCCGATTGCCGTCCCCGCGCCAAGGATCATCGTGTTGCCCAGCGGCCGCCACCACAGGTTGCGCGACAGCGGGCTGTTGGTGATCGCCTGCCACGCCGCCATTCCATCGGGTGTCAGCGTTGCGAACAGGATCATCAACAGCGGCGCGATCACCAGCAGCGTGGTGAAAGCCAGCATGATCAGCGGCACGATATCGCGTGACTGGACGACGCGCGCCATCCAGGGCGCTCGGGAAGCCAGGGTAGCCATGGGGAAACCTCCGTTCGGGTGGGCGCCCGGTTGCCCGGGCCCCCGCCACGAGGGTCATTGAAGCGTGATCACCAGGTCTAGGATGCGCTGGCGCGCCTGCCCGGTCTGTTCGGGGTTGATCAGCCACAGGTTCAGGTCATCAAAGGCGATCGCATCGGGGTGGTCTTCGATGGTGCGGCGCGCAGCGTAATCGCCCTGCACGAAGAAGGGCTCGAACCCCGCACCACCCGAAGGCGTGTCATCCCCCATCAGAAAATCGACCATCAGACGGGCCGCCGCCGGGTTCGGGGCGTTCTTGCCAAGCGCCAGCACCGCCGGAAACAGGATGCCTGCACCGGGAACCGTGTCATTCGAGATCTGCAGCGCCATCCCGTCGCGTTCGTTGTTGCGCGAGGCCGAGTAGGTCATGAAGCCCACCGGCTTCGGCCCGTCGGAAATGATCCCGATCGCCGAACGCAGGGTCTGGGTGTCGTTTATCATCACCACGTCATTGTTGAACAGGTCGCGGATGAACTGCTCTCCCGCGCCCTGAAGGTCGCTGTCCACCGAAATCGCCTCGCCGAACTGCGCCTCATAGGCCTCGGCCATCTCGTCGCCGCGCAGCGCGATCTCGGTCAGAAGGTCAAGCGTTTCGCCACGCTGGGTTGGGTCGTCGATCAGCACGCGCCCACTCCAATCCGGCGTCGTCAGCTGCCAAAGGTTGGTGATCGGTGTGCCGTCGGGATGGGTTGCCTCGTTGTACATCAGCGCCCGCGTCGACAGCCGGTGCGTCAGCAGATTCTCGCGCAGTGCCTCGGGGACATCTGCCTTCACCCGATCGGGCACATAGGCTTCGACAAGTCCCTCGGGCACCAAATCACGATAGACGATCGGCGTTTCCGACATGTACATGACGTCGATCGCATAGATGCCTGCGCGCTGTTCGGCCTGAAGCCTTGCAATCTGCCGGGTCGAGTTCAGGTGAACGCCTTCGACCTGGATGCCGGGGTATTTCTCTTCGAAGCTGACCTTGATCTGCGCAATCCGGCTGGAAAGCGAGAATATGGTCACGTTGCCTTCGGTCTTGGCGATCTCGTACAGTTCCTCCGGCGTCATGCTGTCCAGGTCCTGGGCCGCGGCTGGCGCCGCCGCAAACAGCATCGCGCCCATCAGGGCGCCCATCAACGAACGTCTCATAGCTTTCCTCCTCAGGTTTTGTCGAAATCGGCGAACAGTTTCGACAGTTTCTCCAAAGCCCCTATGGTTTCCTCCTCGTGCCGGGCCGCCATGGTCAGCAGGATCGCGCTGACAATGACGATCGGCACGGCGGGGGTCTGGAATTCGCTCCCGGAGCGCCCTCGGGGCGCTGCAAGCGTGATGTCGGGCTCCGGGGTCATGACCAGACCCGCCAGATCCGAAACAAGAATGGTTGTTGCGCCGACCTGTCGGGCATGGTGCATCATCGGCGCATAGGTCAGGGGTTGCTTGCGAAATGCCAGCGCGATGACCACATCGTCTGCGGTCATGCCGACCAGACGTTCGGCAATGTCGCGCCCGCGCCCAGACAGCGGAACCGTGGTCATGCCGAAGCGCTCAAGGCGACGGCACAGGAAATGTGAAATCGACAGCGCATGCCCCTGCGCAAAGACATACACCTTGCGCGCGGCAATGATCCGGTCGGCCGTCCGGTCGATCACGTCTTGCGGGATCAGACTGTCAAGATTGCGCAGGGCGGCCACTTCCGACGCGATCAGGTCGGATAGATAATTGCCTTCCTCGGCAGAGCTGACGGAACGCTTCATGCGCAACGCCGCGTCCTGTTCGACCAGCATTTCCTTTTGCAGCGCGCTGCGAAGCTCGGGGAACCCCTTGTAGCCCAGCTTTTGCGCCAGGCGTGTGGGGGCAGCGCCATGAACATCGATCCGCTCGGCCAGCTGCGGCCCGGACAGGAAGACCAACTCGTCGCGCCGGTCCAGAAGGGCGCTCACCATTTTCTGGTCAGTTTCCGTCAGGCGGTCAGCGGATTCCGAAAGGCGGGACAGGAACTCAGACGGCATTGAATGATTCCTTTCTGAGGATCAATTGTAGAGAAAATTTCTTACTTGTAAAGTTTCTTTCTTGCCGTTTTTGCAGGCCGTCTTGCATAGCCGGATCCTTGAAGTGCTTTCCCGCCCGGCAGGGAGCAACACGCATCCACCGTGCGGATACCCTTTGCTGTGCAGAACGGCGCGCGTCCGAACGAAGCGCCCGCACGCGACCACAAACGTCTCGGGGCGGCCATGCCGAAGGGCCACCCGCATCGGTTTTCGCGCCGGAACGCTGCACCATGCAGCCGCCTGTGCACCACAAGCCGCGGCACGCGCCAGGCTCACGCTTGGAAGCCTGCGTGCCCGTCAGGCCGACAGCACGATGGCTGTTCCCCAGGGGTCATGCAGCACAGGGGCCCCGTCGTCGGTGGTGACACGGACGTCGGCGGCTTCGGCACGGCCCAGAATGACCGTCCGCAAGGCCGGATCACGGGTGACGATCTCGACCGCATCCAACCCCGTAGCCCCTTCGGGTTGTGGCCCGGCATGGCGACTGTTCCAGATATTGCCGGCAAGTTGGTGGTGATAGCCGCCACTGCCATAGAAGCTTGCACCCGGGTAGCGGTTGGCGATGTCAAAGCCAAGGATATCGTGGTAGAAGCCATCCGCCGTGCCGGTATCGCCGACCTGCAGATGCACATGGCCGATGATCCCGTCCGCAGGATAGCCCGCCCAGACGCCCGTTCCTGCGGACAGCAGATCGGGAATATCCAGCGGTTCGGTCGCCATCCGGACATGCCCGTTTGCATCGCGCCAGCGCGACACGGGGCGGTCGGCATAGACCTCGATCCCGTTGCCTTCGGGGTCGGCCATATAGATGGCCTCGCTGACGCTATGATCGGAAGCGCCCTGCAGCTTGAGGCCCAGCTTGACGGCATGGGCCAGCCATCGGGCCAGATCAGCGCGCGAGGGCAACAGGAACGCCGTGTGGAAAAGCCCGGCATCGCGCGGATTCCGCAGGGTGGCCGATGGGTCGGCGTGCAACTCCACCAGCGGTACCGAACCGGCCCCCAGCGTGATCCGCCCGGCGCCTTGATCGATCGCCGCCAGCCCGATTGCGCGCTGGTAGAAACCCGACACCGCGTCCAGATCGCGGACGCGCAGGCGGACGCGCCCGATCCGCAGGGGTGCTCTGGCGTGGTTGAAATGCTCGTCGGTCATGGCTCTGACTCCGGGATATGCAGGACCGGTGCCCGCAGGGCACCGGCCTTGACGTGTTCAGCGGTCGCGGCCCAGCGCGAAGGTGCCGTTGCCCAGAAGTGCCTGCACGATCAGCGCAACCGACCAGAAGGCAGGAAATTCCCAGCCGCCGCCGGGATTGGAGAAGAAGAAGCCCGCCCCCCAATGCGGATAGATCGAGCCCAGCAGGATCGGCAGCAGCGCCAGCGATACCCAGCGCGACCAGAATCCAAGTATCAGCGCGATGCCGCCCAGCAGTTCGGCCACGATGACGACATAGGCAAGGAAGCCCGGAAACCCGAGGCTTTCAAAGAAGGCAACGGTGCCCGCCGGGGTAAAGAGGACGAGCTTCATCCAGACATGGGCAAGGAAGAAAACGCCCATCGTGACGCGCAGGATTGTGGCGGCAAGGTCGGCATTGCTGACACCGTCAAGCAGGCTTGCGCGGTCGGTGGTCGGGGTGGCGTAGGTCATTTCGGGACTCCTTGTGATGCGATGGCACCGAGTGTGTTTCGATGCCTGCAACATGACACCAGACCGGGATAATGATAATCCAGCCACCGGGAAGATGATTGCATCCGAAATGGAAGAAGTCTTACCAACCCACATCCCAGGGCGGTGTGCCGCGATAGCGTTCGGCCAGGAAATCGACCAGCACCCGCACCTTGGCGGCGAGGTGGCGGCTATGCGGGTAAAGCGCATGAACGCCATAGGGCTCGGGCTCGAATGCGCGCAGCACTTGCCGCACCCGGCCCGCGCGCAAGGCATCGCCGGCGACGAAACTGGGCACGCAGGCAAGGCCAAGCCCGGATTCGGCCGCGCTCAGGCAGGCAAGGGCATTGGAATAGCGAAGACGACCGCGCACAGGCACGACAAACGGCTTGCACTCCACCCGGAACGGCCAGCGCTCGGGGTCGCGAAAGTTGGTGTCAAGGATGCAGGCGTGCGCGGCAACCTCCTGCGGGGTCTGCGGCGCGCCATGCTCCGCCAGCCAGTCCGGCGCCGCGACGATGATGATCCGCACCTCGCAAAGCTTGCGCGCGATCATGCTGGAGTCGCCGGGACGCCCGACCCGGATGGCCATGTCAAAGCCTTCGTCCACAAGGTTCACCGCCCGGTCGGAAAAGCTCACGTTCAGCGCGATCTCGGGCCAGCGCAAGGCGAAGTCGTTCAGGATCGGAGTCAGTTCCAGACCGCCGAAGGTCAGGGGCGCAGTCAGCCGCAACCGCCCGCGCGGGACTTGCGTGACATCGCGCACCGCGGCGTCAAGGCTGTCGAATTCATCCAGCAACGGCCGCAGTCTGTCGAAGTACGCCTGACCGGCCTCGGTGGGCGAAACGGCGCGGGTGGTGCGGTTCAGAAGCCGCACGCCCAGCGCGCCCTCCAACCGCGAGACCAGTTTCGAGGCCTGCCCCGAGGTCGTGCCCAGCCGGTCGGCGGCAGAGGTAAAGCTACCGGTTTCCATCACGGCGGCGAACATCCGGTCACAGGCAAGGCGGTCCATGAATTCCTTCCAGTTGTGATGTCCTGAGCGTCTGCGCGCCACTATTGAACCGAAAGGGGAAGGAATGAAAGCCGCTTTGCCTGTTGGCACGGAGCGACCGGGCTTCGCCCCTGATACCGCGCAGGCGTCGGGGCGATCACGACCGCATTTGCGGGCTGAATGTGTTATCGGGGACCGTCACGCCCCCGTCACTGGTCGCTCGGGCGCGCTCAGGTCGACTGGTTTCCGTCGCCCAACTGCATGAAGAACGCCGTTACCTCTTCTGGTGTTGCGCGCTCCACTGCACCGTCGGAGACCTCTTTCTGCGACCAGATCCAGGTGGCAGCAGGGTCGTGCAGCATCGCCCACTCACCGAACACCCGCTTGGAAACGCGCTCGGCAACATGAACCGTCACTTCAAGGTGGCGGTCATCGCGCGCGATACGCTCGAGCGCCTTGCGAACCTGGTCTTCGGGACCTTCAAGCCATTGCAGGTAGATGTCAGCGCGACAGATCAGGGCGCCAGTAATGCCGTCACGGGTATTCGCGCGCCGCGCATCCATCAGGATGCCACTCAGAATTCCGTCATCGAAGCCGAAAGGCCGGGACGAATAGATGGCCCGAAACAAATCCATGGGGCGTTCTCTCCTGTCTGGTAATGTCGTGACCGACGGGGCCTTGCAGCACGCCGTTCAAGGGGTTTCTCGCGCGGTCGAAAGCAATCACCAACACCGCACGACATGGGTAGCACAAGCCGACGCCGGACAGTAGCCAGCAACGCACGGCGAAGGGCCCATTGCGTCATGACGTAACGGGCGAGCTTGATCAGCTGGCGCACCAGCGCGTGACTGACAACGTGTCAGGATGATCAACTCCCGCTCAAGGATCGCTCGACGCGCGCCCCTTGATCTGATGCATGTTCTGGCGCTCCACCGCCAACTCGATTGCAGAACGGCGCGCAAAGCTAAGTCGATCTGAAATCATGGAACCGGTGCCGGATCAGGCGATCCGCACGCCTCCGCGCCAGACACCCCTGAGGGAAAGGTCGGGGGCCAGATGCACCATGTCCGCCCGCGCGCCCGGGGTCAGCCGCCCATGTGCACGTTCGCCAATCACGTCTGCGGGGATGCGGCTGGTCATGGCCAGCGCGCGCTCGGGCGCAACGCCCAGCCCGGCCAGAAAAGCCGCCGATTGCGGCAGCGAAATATCGGCCCCCGCAAGGGTGCCGTCCTCAAGCGTCAGCCGCCCGTTGCGCCGCAGGACCCGCCGTGCGCCCAGCATGAATTCGTCAGCGTCCGTGCCCGCGACCGCCATTGCGTCCGAGACCAGGAACAACCCCTCGGGCGCCTTCATCGCCAGCGCGACCCGCAGGCATTCGTCGGCCACATGCACCCCGTCCGCGATGATCCCCACCCGCAACCCGGAAGTCAGCGCGGCCCCCACCAGCCCCGGCGCGCGGTTTGCCAGCGGGTTCATGGCGTTGAACAGATGCGTCACGCTCGTCGCGCCCGCCGCATGGGCGGCATGCGCCGCCGCGGCACTGCACCCGGTGTGCCCCAGGCTGACGATCACACCCGCCGCCGCCAGTTGCGCGATCTGCGCAGGCGTCGCAGCCTCGGGCGCCAGCGTAACCATCAACGCGGGCAGGTCCGCCGCCGCGCGCGCCAGCAGGGAAAGGTCGGCTTCGGTCATGGGGCGGATAAGGGCGGGATCATGCGCGCCATGGCGGCGTGGGTCCAGATGCGGCCCCTCAAGATGAAGCCCGCCAAAGCCCGGCATCCCGGCGCGCGCCGCAGCAATTCCGGCGTCGATGACCTGTTGCGTGACGTCCGGGCGGTCGGTGATCAGCGTGGGCAGGATCAGCGTCGCGCCAAGCCGGGCATGGCTGTCACAGATGCGCGCCAGCATGACCACATCGACGCCCGCGCCCAGCAACACGCCGCCACCGCCATTCACCTGCAGATCGACCATCCCGGCCGCCAGTATCCCCGGCCCCAGATCGGTCAGCGCAAGTCCGCGCGCACTGGCTTCGGCAGTGGGGATCATGCCGGCCACTGCGCTTCCGTCCACCAGCACCGCTGTCCCGCGCCGCATCTGCGTTCCGTCGAAAACCTGCTCTGCGGTAAACGCTTCTGCCATCAGATTGTCTCGGTGACCTTGCGCAGATGGCGCGGTGTGTCTGGCTCCAGCCCCCGTCGCCGTGCCAGTGCCTCGATGAACACATAAAAGCTGACGACCCGCAGCAGCGGGTCCAGCAGTGGATGCAAAGGCGCCGCAGCGGGCAGGAATGTCGCGCCCTCGGCGCGGTCGGTGATGAACACATCCGCGCCCTGTCCGGCCAGCCGGGTCGCGGTCTGCAGGAATCCCGTGCGCGCGGCATCTTCACAGACCAACCCCAGCACGGGAAAGCCGCGCTCGACGATCGCCGCAGGGCCGTGCAGCACTTCGGCGGCGGAATAGGCTTCGGCGTGGATGGCGCTGGTTTCCTTGAACTTGAGCGCCATTTCGCTGGCGATGGCATAGCCCGGCCCACGCCCCAGGACATAAAGCGCGGGCGCGCGGACCAGCCGGTTCGACAGCGCGCTCCAGTCCTGGGCCAGCGCTTGCGCACAGGCATCGGGCAGCCGCGCCAGCGCGGCCCGCAGGCCGTCGTCGTCGGCCCATTCCACCAGCAGGGCCAGCCCGGCCACCACGGAATTGACGAAGGTCTTGGTGGCGGCGACGCTTTGTTCCGTGCCGCAGTGCAGCGGCAGGCAGAAGTCGCTGGCGCGTCCCAGCGGGGCGTCGGGGTGGTTGGTGAGCGCCACTGTCTGCGCCCCCGCCGCGGCCGCTGCCTGCGCCATCGCCAGGATGTCCGGGCTTTGCCCCGATTGCGAAATCGACAGGGACAGGCTGCGCGGGAGCCGCAGCGGCGCGCCATAGACTGAGGCCACCGACGGCCCAACCGACGCCACCGGCACCCCGGTCAGGATTTCGTAGGCGTATTTCAGATAGGTTGCCGCGTGGTCCGATGACCCTCGCGCCACGGTGATGACAAGCTGGGGGTCGCAGCGGCGCAGGACCGCGCCGATGCGGGCGGCCTCGGGGGCGTTGAGGCGCAGAATGTCCGCCACCCGTGTCGGGATCTCGGCCACTTCGCGGGCCATGAAGGTGTCGCTCATGGTGGAGTCCTTTCGGTGTTCGGCGCGGCCTGGCCGTGCATTCGTCGTGCCCGCCACAGCGCGCCGTCCAGCGCGCTTCCGCGCGGGGCTACGATGCGCACCCCGCCCGGGTTGCGTCGGTCGATACGGTCAAGCAGTGTTGGCCCCAGCCCGCCAAGCGGTGCGACCGGCATGTCCGGCGCGCCGTCCTGAAGCCGCGTGATCGCGCGTGCCAGCCAGTCGCAGGCCTCATCAAGGATCGCGCCCGCCACCGCGCAACCTGCGCGGTCATGCTCCAGCACCAGTGGCGCCAGCGCGGCAAAGTCGGCGGGCCGCGCCACACCCGCGAAGCCGATCACATCCGCCAGCGCGCCGAACCGGTCCCAGAACGCCCGGCACAGCGCGCCGTCCGGTGCCAGCCCGTCGTGCGCGTGCAACGTGCGCGCCAGCGCCTGCCGACCGATCCACGCGCCACTGCCTTCGTCCCCCAGCACGAAGCCGTACCCGCCCAGCCGCATCATCTGCCCTGCCTGCTGGCGTGCCAGGACCGAGCCGGTGCCGACCGCAAGGACGATCCCGTCCTGATCCTCGAACGCGCCGCTGAGCGCGATATCCACATCGCCCAGAACCGCAAGCCGCGCATATGGCAGCGCTGCGGCCAGCCGTGCGCCCGCGCCCGATTCGCTGGCTCCAGCCAGCCCGAGCACGACCTGCGGCGGGGTGCATGCGTAAACTGCGGCAAGCGTCTGCGCGGCGGCAAGGCAGCGCTCCAGCAGCGCCGCGATCTCGCGCGTGGCGGTGTCGGGGGCGCTGTGGATATTGGCGGAACCACCGATCAGCACCTCCGAGCGCCGCCCATCGGCCAGCATCGCCTGCGCCCGGCACCCCGTGCCGCCTCCGTCCAGACCAATGTAAAGCTGCATCCGCGCCTCCTGCGCCTTTGGTACCGGAAAAACGCCAAAAGGAAAGGGCCTGCGCCTTGGGTCCTTGATGAGTGCTGCGTAGGGACTGGCAGCCCAATGCCGGTATGGGTTTCGGGCAGGATGTGCAATGTCGGGGTCGCCGGGGTCGCCGGGGTCGCCCGCAGTTGCCCCTGGCATTCACGGTGAACCAGTTGACCCTTCCCGGGCCTGGGTTGCGACGACCGCAGCGCGATCGGGCACCACCATCTTACCGGCGGACGGCGTGGCGCAGGGCCGCAAAGGATGACTTGGCAGGGGCATCACGAGGCGGTCCGGTCTGTATCCCGTGGGCTGGTCCCTTGGGCAACTGGACGTCCGAGGTGCCGGTGATTGCTTCGTTTTCTTGCCGAAGGTACTCTGCAGGGGGTCCCGCGCACCACGGGACCAAATGTCTTGTCCCACCCTTGCCCGAAAGACCTTGGCCGATGACCGAACTTGCCGATCCCCGCTATGCCGCCATCGACCGCTGGGACGACCTGACCGCGCTTCGCGCGATCTGGGAAAGTCAGATGGCCGCCGTCGCCACCATCGGCCCGGCGCTGCCCGCGCTGGCGGCGGTGGTCGCCGATGCGGTGCCCCGACTGCGCGCGGGCGGGCGGCTGGTCTATGCCGGGGCGGGTACGTCGATCCGCATCGCGGTACAGGATGGCACCGAACTGGGTCCCACCTTCGACTGGCCCGATGTGCGCACCGTCTATCTGATCGCTGGGGGAACGCAGGCGCTGACTGTCGGGATCGAAGGGGCGGAGGATGATGTCGCGGATGCCCGCGCACAGGTCGAACGCGCAAGCGTCGCCGCGCATGACGTGGTGATCGGCATCGCGGCCAGCGGGCGCACACCTTTCACCAACGCCGCCATCGCGGCCGCCCGTGATGCCGGGGCGCTAACGGTTGGTATCGCGTGCAATGCCGGTACGCCGCTGGTTACCGCCGCCGCGCATGGTATCGTCACCGAAACCGGCGCCGAAGTCGTGGCCGGGTCAACCCGAATGAAGGCCGGAACCGCGCAGAAGGTAGTCCTGAACATGCTGTCCACACAGATCATGGTGCGGCT
>SKKS01000151.1 GCA_007123625.1 Paracoccaceae bacterium | reverse complement strand
CGTGGCAGCGGATTACCACGCGCCCCATGTGGTAGAGCGGTCCGATATTTCCTGGGCGCGCGGGTCGCTGTCGGACAATCTGGAACCGGGCGATGTGGTCTATGTGCGCCGCGTCACATCTGACAGCGATGGCAGCCATGTCCGCTGGTCCCTGCGCCAGATCCCCGAAGTGCAGGGCGGGTTCATGGCGATGGATGTCAATACCGGCCGCGTGATCGCGATGCAGGGCGGGTTTTCCTATCAGGCGTCGGTGTTCAACCGCGCCACACAGGCCCAGCGCCAGCCCGGATCGGCCTACAAGCCCTTCGTCTATGCCGCCGCACTTGATTCGGGCTTTACGCCCGCCACCATCATCGTCGATGCGCCCATCGAGGTGAGCACCCCGCAGGGCATCTGGCGTCCGACCAATGCCTCCAACCAGTTCTACGGCCCGACCCCGGTGCGCCGCGGGATCGAATTGTCGCGCAACCTGATGACCGTGCGGCTGGCGCAGGAAATCGGCATGGATGTGGTCGGCGGCTATGCCGAACGCTTCGGCGTCTATGACCGCGCGCAGCAGTTTCTGGCGGCGGCGCTCGGGTCGCAGGAAACCACGCTGTTTCGGATGGTGGCCGCCTATGCCATGTTCGCCAATGGCGGCGAGCGGGTGGAGCCGACACTGGTGGACCGCGTGCAGGACCGCTATGGCAAGACGATCTACCGCCACGACCAGCGCACCTGCGCCGATTGCGACGAACGCAGCCTTGCTGCGGGGCGCGCACCCTGGATCACCTCGCGCCGGGCGCGGGTGATGGATGCGGTGACGGCCTATCAGTTGACCTCGATGATGCAGGGCGTGGTCGAACGCGGCACAGCGGCGCGCACGGTCAATCTGCCTGTGCCGACAGCGGGCAAGACCGGCACAACCAATGAATCGCGCGATGTGTGGTTCGTGGGCTATACCTCGAACATCGTCGCGGGCTGCTATATCGGGCATGACCAGCCGCGCCCACTGGGACGCGGGGCGGGGGGCGGCACGATGTGCGGCCCGGTGTTCAACGAATTCATGCTGGAGGCCGTGAAGAAATACGGCGGTGGCCGCTTCCGCGTGCCCGAAGGGGGCTATTTCATCAAGATCGACCGCACCAGCGGTGCCCGCCTGCCCGATAATGCGTCAGGCCCGAATGTGGTCAGCGAATTCTTCCGCGAGGGGCTGGAGCCGATCTTCGGTCTGGCCGCCGTGATCGACGGGGGCTTTGCGCTGGGCTCTGACCTGCCGATCTTCGCGCCCGGCGAAAGCTATGAGGCCCTGCAACGCGACGATGCCGGGCGGGGGTCGACCGGTCCGCGCGCCCCGGCCACATTGGGCACGGTGTCCACAGGCGGGCTCTATTGACGCGAAGGTGGGGGGCGGCCAGTGCTTGCCCCCTGTGCCGCGCCGCGTTATGCACGGCCCCGACTGATCCGATTTCAACCAAGGTGATCCGGCATGCGTTCCGAGACGCTCAACACCATTGACGCGATCCGCAAATCGCTGGCTCTTCTGGGCCAGCGCATGGATATCGACACCGCGCCGCACCGGCTGGAAGAATTCGATGCCATGACCGAGGACCCGGACCTGTGGAACGACCCGTCCCGCGCCCAGACCCTGATGCGTGACCGCCGGTTGCTGGCCGATGCGCTGGAAACCTATCGCAGCATCAGCCGCGAACTGGGCGACCTGATCGACCTGATCGAACTGGGCGAGGCCGAGGGGGACAGCGATGTCGTGTCCGAGGCCGAGGCGGAACTGGCGCAACTTGGCAAGGTCGCGGCAGCGAAGGAACTTGAGGCGCTGCTGAATGGTGAGGCCGATGCCAATGACACCTTCCTTGAAATCAATGCGGGCGCGGGCGGCACGGAAAGCTGCGACTGGGCGTCGATGCTGGCGCGGATGTATGTGCGCTGGGCCGAAAAGAAGGGCTACACCGTCGAGTTGATGAGCGAGAGCGCGGGCGAGGAAGCCGGCATCCGGTCGGTCGCCTACAAGATTTCGGGGCATAACGCCTATGGCTGGCTGAAATCCGAATCCGGCGTCCACCGGCTGGTGCGCATTTCCCCCTATGACGGATCGGCGCGGCGGCACACGTCTTTCAGTTCGGTCTGGGTCTATCCGGTGGTGGATGACAATATCGAGATCGCGATCAACCCGTCGGAAATCCGCATCGACACCTACCGGTCCTCGGGCGCGGGCGGGCAGCATGTCAACACCACCGATTCGGCCGTGCGGATCACCCATATCCCGACCGGAATCGTGGTTACATCCAGCCAGAAATCGCAGCATCAGAACCGCGAAATCGCCATGAACGCGCTGAAATCGCGGCTGTATGAAATGGAACTGCGCAAGCGCACCGAAGCCATCGAGGCCGCGCATGACGCCAAGGGCGATGCGGGCTGGGGCAATCAGATCCGGTCTTATGTGCTGCACCCCTACCAGATGGTGAAGGACCTGCGCACCGGGCATGAGACTTCGGACACATCGGGCGTGCTGGATGGGGCGCTGGACGGGTTCATGGCCGCGACGCTGGCGCAGGACGTGTCGGGCAAGTCGCGCGCCGAAGCGACCGCCGAGGACTGATCGCGCGGCCCGGTCTTGTGGTGCGGCAGTGTGCGCCTGCGCGATTTGACGCTTGCGCGCGCAACGGGCAGGGGCGTATTGTCGCAGGCAGGGGGACCATATCATGACCGAAGAAATTTCCGGCCCGGCCCATCTGCCGCCATCCGAAATTCCGCAGCCGCAGCCGGTCACGATGGCCGATCTGGGCACGATCCTGAAGGCGGGGCTGCACGATTTCCGGCGCGCGCCGTTCTACGGGATAGCGTTCGCGCTGGTCTATGTGCTGGGCGGTCTGGTGCTGTATGCGGTCTTCCTGGCCTCGGGGCAAAGCTGGTGGTTCATCCCGATCGCGCTGGGCTTTCCGCTGCTGGCGCCTTTCGCTGCGACCGGGCTTTATGAGGTCAGCCGCAGACTGGAACAGGGCGCGCCCCTGACCTGGGCTGCGGTCGCGGGCTGCGTTCTGGCGCAGAAGGACCGGCAGATCCCGTCCATGGCGATGGTCATCATGCTGGCCTTCATGTTCTGGGTTTTCGTGGCGCATACCATTTTCGCGCTGTTCTTCGGGCTGCAACCGATCACCAGTTCGACCTTCGACATGCTGCTGTCGGGACCGGGGCTGATGATGCTGCTTGTGGGCAGCGCGATCGGGGGCATCATGGCGGCGGTGCTGTTTGCGCTGACCGTGATCTCCCTGCCGCTGCTTCTGGACCGCGAGGTCGATTTCATCACGGCGATGATCACGTCCTTCGGGGTCGTGACGGCGAATCCGGCGCCGATGGCCGTCTGGGCCGCGCTGATTGCGGGGCTTTTGTTTCTGGGCATGTTGCCGATGTTTCTGGGGCTGTTTGTGGTGCTGCCGGTGCTGGGCCATGCAACCTGGCATCTGTATCGCCATGTCCTGCCCCGGACCTGATCCGTGTCTGACGATGGTGTGACGATGACGCGGCTTTGTGCCTGCCGGGTCTGGACACTGCGCGCCTCTCGGGGCAGTCTGGAACAAAAGAGGGAGTAGCCCATGCCCGCAACGACACGCCGCAATGCCCTGATGACTGTCTTCGGGGTTGTCGGTTTTTTCTGGTTCCTGCTGCATGCCGTGGAATATGTATATGCGCGCTATGAGGCCTTGCAGACAGCGCTGCCCCTGCCGCAACATCTGGGCCTGTCGCCGCTGTTCGACGCGATTCCGCAATGGGCGGGGATTGCGCTGACAGCCTGTATCTGGCTGGGTGTTCTGGGGGCTATTTTGCTGGTGCTGCAGGACCGGGCCGCAGTGCTGATCCTTGCGCTGACGCTGCTTGCGTCGCTTCCGGTGCTGGTCTGGGCCGCCCTGTCCTTTCTGGAGGGGATTGCAAGCCTTGGCGGGGTGAACCTGCCGATGTTCGCAGGCGGGCAGGTGACGGTGGCGCTGGGGCTATGGCTTTACGCGCGCACGGCCCGGCGTCACAACCTGTTCTGAGCCTCGCGCACGGGCTTTCCCGGTTCGGCCTGCCCTAATCTCAAGGCCAGTGAAACACATGCCCGGTCGCGCCAGCACGCTGCCGGGCCAGAGCGGAGGCGTCCATGACCATCCACGCCAATCTAGCCCAGGCCATCGGCAACACGCCGCTGATCCGGCTGAACAAGGCCAGCGCCGCCACGGGCTGCGAGATTCTGGGCAAGGCCGAATTCCTCAACCCCGGCCAGTCGGTCAAGGACCGCGCGGCGCTGTACATCATCCGCGATGCAGTGGCGCGGGGCGCGTTGCGCCCCGGCGGCACGATTGTCGAAGGCACGGCAGGCAATACCGGGATCGGGCTGGCGCTTGTGGGGGCCTCGATGGGGTTTCGCACGGTGATCGTGATTCCCGAAACCCAGAGCCAGGAAAAGAAGGACATGCTGCGCCTGGCCGGTGCGACCCTGGTCGAAGTGCCTGCCGCGCCCTACCGCAACCCCAACAACTATGTGCGCTATTCGGGGCGGCTGGCTGCCGAACTGGCCAAGTCCGAACCCGATGGCGCGATCTGGGCCAACCAGTTCGACAATGTGGCCAACCGGCAGGCGCATGTGGAAACGACAGCGCCCGAGATATGGGACCAGACCGGCGGCAAGGTCGATGGCTTCATCTGCGCGGTCGGGTCCGGGGGCACGCTTGCCGGGGTCGCGCAGGTGTTG
>SKKS01000474.1 GCA_007123625.1 Paracoccaceae bacterium | reverse complement strand
TCGCTCCGCGAACCACAGGCCCAGCCAGACCGCGGCGAGAATCAGGATCAGCGCGAACCCGAGGTACAACAGCCCGAATTCGAACAGCATCCGCCCGCGCTCGCGTTCAAGCTGCTGATACAGCCGCACCGTTTCGCGGGTTTCGTCCAGCAGGCTGAGAATATCGCCATCGACTGCGCGCGAGACATACAGGTAGCGGTCCAGAAACGGCGACAATTGCACCAGAGCGCGGAATTCGTTCATGGGCCAGTCGTGGATGATCGCCACGCCGCTGCGGGCCTCTTCGAAATCCTGCACCTCGGGCATGGTGTAGTCGAACAGGTACGAGCGTTCGCCGCGCGCGCGTATCGTCCCTGCCCCGTCGATGATCAGCGCCACCCGCAGGCCGCGCTGGATCTGCGCCTGACCCTGGCTGAGAAGCTGGCGCAACTGCCCGTCGTCGAGCATCGGAAAAACGCGGCGCGCTTCCTCGATATGGGCAGCAAGCGCCAACGTATCCTGCACCAGATCGCGTTCCTGTTCGGCCTGATACGCTTCGGCGGCGGCCATCGAATTGCCCACCACCTGCCGCACCCGTTCGGAAAACCACCCTTCCATGCCAACATTGATGGTCACGCCGGCAAAGATCGCGACCGACACCGTGGGTACCAGTGCCATCGCCGCGAACAGCCCTGAAAGCCGCATATGCAGCCGCGATCCCGCGGACTGCGAGCGCCGTTCGGCCACGATTCGCGCAACCCGTGCTGCCACCAGCGCTGCAACGACAAGGATATAGACAAGGTCGACCAGCAGGATGAGCCGCAGCATCGGCGTGGTCGAGGTCCCGCTCATGGGGCCAAGCGCAAGCAGCGTCAGCAGGACAAGCAACGGCGCCAGGGCAACAAGCGTGACCGTTACAAAGGTTGCAACGCGGCGACGGTTGCGCAACGCCGCCGCCCGTCTCCAGATCCCGCGCTCCGCGACAACCTGCACGCCCACCCCCGCAACCCCATCGCCGGACCGGCGACGGCCATGAACCGCTGACGTGAGTCTCGTTTGTCTGGGACCGCCACCGACGGCACCGTTTCGCCACGCCTTGTGTTGCCGTTTTACATCAACTTGCGGCGCCGTGTCACGCGAATATCCAGATCCAGTATCTTCTTGCGCAAGGTATTGCGGTTGATCCCCAGAAGATCGGCACATCGTGCCTGATTGCCCGAAGTCGCATCAAGGGCGATTTCGATCAATGGCGCCTCGACCTCCCGCAGGATCCTTGTGTACAGCCCCGCCGGCGGCAACTCTCCCCCGTGCAGGTCGAAGTACCGCCGCAGATGTGCGGCCACCGAATCCGACAACTTTTCGCCGCTGCCGCCGGGGCGCAGGGGCTCCATCGCGGGCTGATTGCGCAGCACCTGTTCCATTTCGGCGCGCGCGACCGTCGTTTCCTGCCCCGTCAGAACCAGTCGGCGCATCACGTTTTCCAGCTGGCGCAGGTTGCCCGGCCAGGAATAGACGCGCACCAGCTCCAGCGCATCCTCGGACAACTTGCGCACCGGGCCGTCGCCGCTGGCGCGGGTCAGGAAATGCTCGCACAGAAGCTCCAGATCGTCGATCCGGGCGCGCAGGGCGGGCACGGCGATGGTCACGCCGCTGATTCGATAGAACAGATCCTCGCGCAAGCCGCCCTCGCCCAGGCTGGTACCCAGATCGCTTTGCGAGGTCGCCAGCACTCGCGGCCCGCTGTCAGCGCTCATCGAATCGAGCAAGCGCACCAGCCGCGCCTGCGTGGGGGCGTCGTAATCGCCCAGTTCGTCGAACACGACCGTGCCACCGCGCGCACGCGCCACGATCGCCGACGCCCCGTCCGCAGAGTTCAGATCCTCGGCGGTCGCCACCACAAAGGGCAGTGCGCGCCGGTCAGAGAGATCGTGCAATGTGCGCGCGATCAGCGACTTGCCGGTCCCCGATTCGCCCGAGATCAGCACCGGCATATCCGAATTCATCACCCGCGCGATCAGCCGATACAGCGCCTGCATGGCCGCGGTGCGCCCAACCAGCGGCAGGTCGCTGTCGATGGAATCGCCCCGCGGTGAGGGACCCACGGGGACCGGTCGCTGCGCCGGGCGCCGGGCCTGCATCGCGCGGCCCGCGCGCTTCATCAGATCCGGCAGGTCGAAGGGTTTGGGCAGGTAATCCCAGGCATCGGCCTCGGTTGCCTGGATCGCGGTCATGATGGTGTTCTGCGCCGAGATCACAATCACCGGCAGGCCCGGGCGTTCCTTGCTGATCTTCGGGATCATCTCGATCCCGTTGCCGTCAGGCATCATCACGTCGGTGATGACCAGATCGCCGCGCCCTTCCTCGACCCAGCGCATGAGCGTGGTCAGGCTTGATGTCGCATGCACCTTGCACCCTGCCCGGGTCAGCGCCTGCGTCAGCACCGTGCGGATCGTGCGGTCGTCGTCGGCGACCAGAACCGTGCCGTCCATCAGCTACTCCTTACTGGTTGCGCGCGCGGCGGCGGGTTGCCATCTGCCAGCGGCAGCGACACGCGGAAAACTGTGCGCCCGGGGACGCTTTCGACGGCAATCCAGCCGTCATGCCCGGAGACGATCTTGGACACCAGCGCCAGCCCCAGCCCGGTGCCGTTCTCGCGCCCTGAAACGAAAGGGTCGAACACATCCGCCGCGATATCGGGCGGCAGTCCGGGGCCGTCGTCGATGATTTCGACATTCAGCGGCAGCGCCACATCACGCCCGTCGCGCCCCCGCACACGCAGCGACTGTTCGAAATAGGTGCGGATGAGGATAGTGCCGCCATCGGGCTGTGCCTCGGCCGCGTTCTTGAGCAGGTTCAGGAACACCTGCAACAGCTGGTCGGCATCGCCCCAGACCGGCGGCAACGACGGATCATAGCTTTCGCCCAGCTTCATGTGCGCTGCAAAGCCCAGCCGCGCCGAGCGGCGCGCGCGCTCCAGCACGTCATGGATGTTCACCGGCACGCACACAGGCGGGCGCTGGTCGCCGAATTCCTCGAACTGCTGCAGAAGCGCAAGAATCCGGCGCGTTTCCTCGACAATCAGGTCGGTCAGCTCCAGGTCACCGTTGCGCAGGTTCATGGACAGAAGCTGCGCCGCGCCACTGATTCCGGCCAGCGGGTTCTTGATCTCGTGTGCCAGCATCGCCGCCATCCCCGACGCCGACTTGACTGCCGCCTTCGACGCGCCCGCCTGATTCAGCCGACCCGCGATTTCGCGCGGGGACATGAGCATCAGCACCACATCCGGCTGATCCGGGATCGGCGCCAGTTGCAGGTTACAGGTTACCGGCGCGCGGCTGCCGGTTCCGACATCGACATCGTTGATGAACAGCGCCGAGCGGTTGCGCCGGGTCCGCGCAAGTGCGTCCTCCATAGGCGCGGCAATGGCCAGTTTCTCGAACAGCGGCCTGCCCGCCATCGCACGCGACGACAGCATCAGGAACTGCTCGCACGCCGGATTGCAATCGAGCACCATTTCCTCGCCGCTGCGCGCGTCCAGCCCGATCAGCATGGCCGGAACCGGCAAGGCGGACCAGATGACACCGGTGACGGGAGTGGTCATGCAGCCTCCTGCGGTTGATCACTTGGCGCGGCACTCAGAGCATCGGGAAGAAGGCGCAGAATCTCGGCGGGGTCGGTGGAAGTCAGCAGGCGACGGCGCAGCAAGGGCGCGCCGCCCGCCGCGTCGCAGTACCAGCCCAGGTGCTTGCGCGCGACACGCAGGCCCAGGTCGCGGCCATAGAAGGACAGCATCGCCGCGTGGTGCGTGGCCACCAGATCGACCAGCGCCGCCCCCCGTGGCGCCAGCGGCACAGCGCGGCCCAGCAATGCGGCAGTTACCTGCGCCAGCAACCACGGGCGCCCCTGCGCGCCACGACCGATCATTACCCCGGCGGCGCCCGAATCCGCCAGCGCTGCGCGCGCATCCCCTGGCCCGCAGATATCGCCATTGGCCAGCACCGGCACCTCGGGCACCGCGCGCACCACCGCGCCGATCGCCCGCCAGTCCGCGCGTCCCTTGTAGAACTGACAGCGGGTGCGCCCGTGGATCGTCACCATCGCCACGCCCGCGTCCACCGCGCGGCGCGCCAGCAGCGCAGCATTCAGACTGCCATCGTCCCATCCCAGCCGCGTCTTCAGCGTCACGGGCACATCGACCGCGCCCACCACGGCCTCAATCAAACGCAAAGCATGATCGGGCGCGCGCATCAGCGCGGATCCCGACAGCCCGCCCACGACCTTTTTCGCCGGGCAGCCCATGTTGATGTCGATGATCTGCGCCCCGCCATCGGCCACCATGCGCGCGGCTTCGGCCATCCAGTAGGGATCGCGCCCGGCCAGCTGCACCGCAGTGCGCGCCTCGGTCAGTCCCAGTTCGCTATCCAGTTCGGTGCGCGCCCGCGCCCGCGCCGACGGCTTCGCCTGCGCCATTTCCTGACTGGCCACCATTTCGGAGACTACAAACCCGGCGCCGAACCCCGCCACGATACGCCGGAACGGCAGGTCCGTGATCCCCGCCATCGGCGCCAGCACAACCGGCGCGTCGATTGTCGCCGCGTGGGCACCGCCCGATGTGGTCAGCGTGAGGAAAGGCTGCAGGGTCACAGTCTGCGCAAGCTCCGGTCCGGGGGTGACGTCCATGTTGTTGCCCTGATCTAGGTTGAGTTTTCGGCATGCGCCAAGGGATGCGGCGGATCGCTGTCACAATATT
>SKKS01000219.1 GCA_007123625.1 Paracoccaceae bacterium | reverse complement strand
CAAGGCCGCGTAACTGCGGCTCTCGCCGGATGCATACGGCGCCCATCAGGACAAGTGGCTTGCTTTGCCGCTCGGGCAGATCCCCGATTGCGACGATCAATTCCGTCAGGGCGAGCACATGATCCTGGCACGGCTCCTCGGACAGGGCGGCGGCGCGCAGGCCGTCGACATCCTCGACCTCGCGGCGGTATTTGCGCAGGTCCGAGTAGAAGGAGTTGCGCAGGATCGTGAACAACCAGGCGCGCAGGTTGGTGTCGGGCCTGAAACTGTCGCGCTTGGCCCATGCCTTCATCATCGTTACCTGGACCAGATCTTCGGCGCGGTGTGAATCGCCAGTCAGGCGCTGTGCGAAATGCCGCAACCCCCTCATTTCCGGGGGCAACAGACTATGAAAGGAATGACGCTCGGTCATAGGGGTTCTCCTTGCAAGAGTGGCAGCTCTGGGCAACGGATCGACGCGAGGGAGGGGGCGCCGATCAGGTCGGAGGTCATCGGCGGAACGCTCAGGCCGCGGCGGTCGCGTTCACGCGCGCTTCGGCCAGGTTCGACAGTGCCTTGTCGGCGGCGTATTCGTCGTCCAGCGTTTCTTTCAACAGCTTTGCCGCGGGTTTATGGCCAAGCTGTCCGGCCCATTTGGCCAGCGTTCCGTAGCGGGCGATCTCGTAATGCTCGACGGCCTGTGCAAGTGAAATGATCGCGGCATCCATCGTCTCGGTGTCGTCGATCTCGGACATCAGCCCTTCGGCTTCCTCGATCAGCCCGACCATGGCATCGCATTTTGCCCCGCGCGCCGCTTTGTCAAGGCCATCGAACACCTCTTCAAGCCGCAGGATATGGGTTTCGGTTTCGTCGTGATGGGAGGACAGGGCGGCCTTCAACGCGGGATCGGTGGCCTTGCGCGCCATTTTCGGCAAGGCCTTCAGTATCTTGCGTTCGGCATAGAGCACGTCCTTCAGGGTATGAAGAAACAGATCGTCGAGGGTTTCAATGGACATTGGGATGCTCCTGTGAAGTGGCCTTGCGGCGCAAGAAGGGACGCGGGAAGGTGCGTGCCGCGCTCAAACCAAGCGGCTGTCAGAAAGGTTTCCGCCGATCAGCTGAACACAATCGAGGGGTTCCTGTGTGTCCCTGAACTTGTTCAGGGATGTCAGATGCTGTGCCTGAAACCTTTTGCTTCTGGCTTTGTGCATTGTAGTGACTTCCGCGCGGTTCAGCATGTGATCGGCCTCATAGGCGTCGCTGAGCAGGCTGATGAAAAGTTGTGCTTGGTTGGCTTCAGACATCTGAATCTCCTCACTGGTTGGGGCAGGTCCCGGGGCAGGGGCCTGCTGTTTCACAGCAGGACCGCGATGATGATCACGACAAGCAGGGGTGCTCCGAGGAGCCAGGCTGCGATGGCAAGCATGGAGGTTTCCTTTCAGGTCTCAAAAACTGTGGGCCGACGTCAGCGTCGCTGAAACGCGGCATCGAAGCCCAGTCCTTCGTCGCGATGCTTGCCCCCTGCGACTGCCGCGAGCATTGCGGCCAGCACGCCGATCAGCAGGGTTGCGGCTGCGATGAAGCCGAAGACGACACCGGCCACGCGTGCCTGTTCGACAGCCGCCATCGCGGTTTCACGGGCGGCGTCGATTTCGGAAATGACCTCGTCAACGCGGGCGTTGGCGGCATCTTCGTCAAGGTCGCTGTTGGCTTCCACAAGTTGCGCCAGATAGTTGCGATCGCGCTCTGCAAGCGTTCCCTCTGACGCGCTGCGGGCAAGGATGATCACTATCTCTTGCTGCACTTCGGGCGCGGCTGGCGCAGCGCCAGCGGTCGTCGACGCGGCACCATCGGCATCGGTCGTGGCCGCAGGAGCCTGTTCGGCGGGCTGCTCCGCAGCTTGTTCTGGGGCCTGCACGTTGTTGCGCAGCAGAACATTGGCGAAATAGTCGGAGGACGCGGCCTCGGAGGTCAGGTCTGTTGCAGTTCCGACTGCCGATGCGCCTGCGCCCAGCGCCCCGCCGATCCCTGATGCTGCAATCACCGTGCTGGTCAGCGCCGCTGTGGCCCAGACCATCACCCCGTGCGCGCCATCGCGCAGCGAAACTTCATCAGCGGTGGCATCGCCCGCATGACGGCGCATCCGTCCGGCCAGATAGCCCCCGGCGCCGAAGCCGGTAATCATAACCCAGGCAAACCAGATCCCCGCAGCAATCGCGAGCCATGCCGCAGAGACCCCCTCGCCGCGATAGGGCGACGTCAGCGACAGCCCAAGCGAGGCACCGAAACTGATCAGCAGAAATGAGACCGCCAGCGCCAGCACGGCGCCTGCGAAGATGACCCCCCAATCCATATAGGATCGGTCAGAGCCGGTGGCGCCGACCAAATCTGTCGCGGCCCGCCGTGGCGGCTGGTGTTCGGTGATCATTGAAGATTTCCTTTTCTGGGACGCGCGCTCAGGCCAGTCCGGCGAAGCTGAGCACGGCAATGACAACAACAATGGCGCCGACGATGTAGATGATCTGGGTCATGAGGTTCTTCCTTCGGGTGGCGCGTTCGTCCGCAGACCCTGGGCCGAGGCCGAGGGCGAGATGGATCGAATGTTGGGCATCTCGGGATACCGGGATGTCCTGTGGGCACAGCGTCATGCCGCGCCCGGTTCATCAGTATCGACCGGACAGTCGAGCCATCTTCTGCGTGAACCCGCAAAGGTCGAGGAGGGGAGGGAAGGCCCCTTTTGCGCATTCACTGGCTCGACTGCCCAGCCGTTCGTGGAGCTCAAGGCTCACTTACTCTCAGTTTGTCTAATCTACGGCCTTACCGCAGGTGCCGGTAGGATCGGAATCTACTCATGCAAGGTCCTTTCGGTGCGCAGGACCTCTCTGGGTTGTGCGGAAATTGACTTTTTCCGGGCCGGTGAAATTCTTCTACAGGCAGGACGGCTGGCACGCAGCGTCATGCCGCAGGGCCGCCGCACTCCGGCACCGCGGCACGGCTCGTTGGTGCGGATTCGGTGAACATGGACCCCGACCTGCCGATGGAGACCTTCCTCGACAGTTTTGGCAACCGGCTGATGCGGCTGCGCGCGCCGATGGGGCCGCTGGTGCTCTGGTCCGACTGCATGGTCGAGGGCGAAGGCCGACCCGACGTGTTCGACTGGAACGCGCAGCAGCACGACGTCGACGACCTGCCGCCGGAGACGCAGCAGTTCCTGACCGCCAGTCGCTTATTGTGCCTCGGACGCGCACGCCCCCGAGGCGCTGCGGTTCTTCGGGGCGTCGCAGCTGGGCTGGGCGCGGGTGCAAACGATCTGCAACGATGTCCACAACCACCTGACCTACGGCTACGGCTTCGGGCGATCCACCAAGACGGCCAGCGACACACAGCGGGAAAAGACCGGCGTCTGTCGCTATTTCGCGCATCTGGCCATCGCCCTTTGCCGCGCCAAGAACATCCCCGCTCGCCATGCCAGCGGCTACCTCGGCGACATAGGCGTGCCCGATACCGGTCCGGGAGATTTCGGCGCCGGGGTTTGAAGTCTATCTGGGTGATCTCTGGTATACGTTCGACGCCCGCTACAATACGCCCGGGATCGGACGGGTCCAGATGGCGCGCGGCCGCGACGCCGCCGACGGGGCGATGATCACCTCGTTCGGCGCCTATGACCTGAAGGCGTTCCGCGTCTGGACCGACAAGGTGCCCGGCACGCCGTCCGAGGCACAGATGACCGCGTTGCTGACGTACCGCCGCGACGCCGAGGCGCTCACGCTGGTTCCATCGGGTTGCAGGCGGCGTTACGGGGACCGCCGCGCCCGGTGGCGTGTTGCTGTGGTGACGACGCGCTTTGCGCTACATTCTCTACCCTACAGTACCATGCACGGTCATCGTGGCCGCAACTGGGGATACTCGCCGAAGGCACGCGTCGCAGCATCGCATCAGGCGCGCTATGTCTGCGATTATAGTGAAGGAACCGCAGCACACAGTCGCATCGTGGCATGGGGCACAAGCTCAATCATCCAGCGACGGCAAACCCAGTGCGGCTCGGATCGACTCGATCGTGGCCTCCAGCATCGCGGGATTGGCACTGGCGCCTTCAACCAGCGCACGGAGTGTCGAACGCTCCTCGGCTGAAATTTGCTCGGTGGTCTCGATCAGGACAAGAACCTCGTCATGATCGAAGTTCTCTGGAGTCAGCAACTGGCCCGGCTCCATCGGTGTTCCAACAATGGCGGTGGTGTCGGTTTCAGTGTTTGCCTCGCTGTCCAGCGTCATGTCTGTTTCTGCATCGTTGATGATCTCGGTCGAGGTTGCGGTATCATCGGCACTAAGGATGGTCGGCTCTTCAGTCGCAGATTCGACCACGATCATGCCTTCGGTAATCTCGTCACCAACGACAATGAGATCATCATCGGCCATCTCCGCCTCATCCACTGCACCGGCGGCATCCGTCTCGGCGACACCCTCAGCCTCTTCAGCGTCCCGCGCAGCCTGTTCGGCGGCGGCTGACTCTTCTTGCTGGCGGGCGGCGTCCTCCTCGCGCGCAATCTGCGCGGCTTGTTCGGACTGCTGCTGTTCCAAGCGGGCGTTCTCGGCCTGCGTGTTGTTATACCAGATGAAACCGCCGATCAGAACAACGGCGGCTGCGAAAATGGCTGCGATAAGTCCTGGACGCATGGAAGATCTGCCTTTCCTTGTGGCCACGGCAGCAGGATCAGAATGCTCCCCGGCAGGTTGCGTTGGTTGCGTCGCGGGACGTTGCGAGGCAT
>SKKS01000435.1 GCA_007123625.1 Paracoccaceae bacterium | reverse complement strand
CTGCAGATAGGTGTCGCCCAGCGTGGACAGCGCGATGCTCATCCCGCCCGAGGCCGAGCCGGTCATCCCGGCCAGCAGACTTGTGCCGACAGCAAGCGAGATCAACGGGTTATCGCCACCCACCGTCACGACCCAGTCGCGGATCAGAACAAAGGCGGACAGCGACGCGATCACCGCCCCGAACCCCACAAGGCTGGCGGTGTTGAAGATCGGCTTGAGTGAATCCACGGCGCCGCTTTCCAGCGTGCCGCCCAGTGTTTCGCGCAACCGGCCAAGGTTCAGCACCACCAGCGCGACGGACGCAAGCGTCAGCGCCGCGATGATCGACCAGACCCCGCGCAGCGCCCCGACGTCGGTCGCGCCATATTCGGGCAGGGACAGATAATCGGTGTCCAGCGCCGGGATGATGACGAAGGTGAAGGACAGATTCAGCACGATAACGAGCACCAGCGGCAGGGCTGCGAGGGCCAGCGATGGTGGGGCGCTCGTTTTGTCGGCCTTTGGCGCGTCATCGTCGTGGTCGCCATAGCCAGGCCCCAGCACCCGGGCCCGCCATTCGAGCCACTGCCAGCCAAGCAGCAGCATTGTCGCCCCCGTCAGGATACCAAGCCCGGGGGCCGCATAGGGCGTGGTGCCAAAATAGGGCATGGGGATCGCGTTCTGGATGGCCGGCGTGCCGGGCAGCGCGGTCATGGTAAAGGTGAACGCCCCCAGCGCGATCGCCGCCGGGATAAGCACCTTGGGCAAATCCGCCTGCCGAAACAACGCCGCGGCGATGGGATAGACAGCAAACGCCACCACGAACAGCGACACGCCGCCATAGGTCATCACCGCGCAGCACAGGATCACCGCGAGGATCGCCCGCCCGGCCCCAAGCCGTTGGATGATCCCGTCCGCCAGCACTTGCGCGCTGCCCGAGGCCTCCATCAGTTTACCGAACACTGCCCCCAGCAGGAACAGCGGAAAGTACTGGATGATGAAACCGCCCGTCGCCGTCATGAACACCTGGGTGTAGCTGGCCAGCACCGGCCCCCCTTCGGAGGCGGTCACGGCGAAGATTGCCATGGCTGGCGCAAGCAGCAGCAGGCTGACCCCGCGATAGGCAAGATAGACTAGGGCGCCAAGCGCAATGACGATGACGGCGATTCCCGTCATGTGATTACTTGCCGGGCCGGGCCGAAGCGCCCGGATCGACGAACCACGCATCCAGATCCAGGGTCGAGCTGTTGCCGATTGCCGCAAAGTTCCCGTGCAGCCAGGCGTCGGCCCAGCCGCGCCCACGTTCGAACAGTTGGCTGAGATAGCTCCATTCGGCGTTGGATTTGCTCGAGGCGGACAAGTCCTGCACCTCGGCATCGGCATGGATCAGGTGCAGATACGTCCGACCGGCCGGGCCCAGTTCCAGCCCCTTGCCGTCAATCATCTGCTGCATCAGGTGGATCGCGCGCAACTCCTTGATCAACGAGGTGTTGAAGCTGATTTCGTTGACCCGGTTGATGATGTCGCGGGCGCTGCGCGGGGTTTCGTGGCGCACGACCGGATTGATCTGGACAATCACGATGTCGGGGCTGGCATCGCTGGTGACCAGCGGCATAAGCGCCGGATTGCCGCTGTAGCCGCCATCCCAGTAATCCTCGCCGTCGATTTCCACCGCCCGGGCAATCTGCGGTAGGCAGGCCGACGCCATGACCGAATCCGCCGTGACCGCCCCGCGCGAAAAAATCTTCGCCCGCCCGGTGCGCACATGGGTCGCGGTGACATGCACGGCGATATCGCGGCAATTGTTGACATTGGCGAAATCGACCTGCCGCTCAAGGATCATGCGCAGCGGATCCACGCCCATGGGATTGAGATCGTAGGGCGAAAAGAGGCGGCTCAGCCCCTCCATGAACAAATAACCAGGCGAAAGATCCAGGCTGTAGTTCCCGGCCGCGCGATCCCAGGGGCTGCGCTGGATGGGCGAGAACCGCGCGGCGTCACTGACCGCCTTCCAGAAATCGTGCAGTGCCTTGCGCGCGCCGTCACGTCCACCACGCTCGAACCCGTCAGCAAGGACCACGGCATTCATCGCGCCCGCGCTGGTGCCGCTGATCTCGGCGATCGTCAGGCGATCATCCTCCAGCAAGCGATCAAGCACGCCCCAGGTGAGCGCCCCATGCGACCCACCGCCCTGAAGGGCAAGATTGATCCGCTTGCCTTGTGATTTCTCCGTCATGTGGGATACCTTTTGCTGCGCTGCAGCGTAGGCATCGCGGGGCGTGGAGTCAATGCCAGAGCACATTCAGAATCTTGCGCACACAGGTCTTCTCGCATGAATATTTCGTTCGCACACAAGAAGCTGACCACTTCAACACCGAGCAAACCAGGATCGAGAACCTGACCGACTTTTCAGGCACATGGTCATCGAGGATCGGTTCGCGCAACGATGCGGCGATGAAAGGTTCCGATGCCCTTGTGTTTTCTTAGCGGCGTCCAAACCTCTCATCTACTGATAACCGGATTGAATCCGTAACATAGAGCGATTTCGAAAGCCCTCGGGGAACACTTCTTGCGCCTTGCAAACAGATCGAACGAGTGACCCGGTCGGCCACGGAAGCGACCGCCAAGCACTTCTTTCCGACAACCACGCGCAGCAGCGCACGCGCACGCACGACAATGCCTTTACCACAAGACGCTTGGTCTCTGAATGTTTTAGTGGCTTTGCGGTCGGCCCCGACGGTCCGGTATGCTCGTGGTGGCTGCATCCACTGTCGGGCTGTTCAGCGCCGACAGCGCCGTTCGTGCCTCATCACGAAGACGACCCATCGCACTCCCCCGGGGACCATTGCCGGGAAATCGATCAAGCCAAGGCGGCGCCTCAACAATGAGGAAGTTGCCGTGCAAGCGCCGTGACATCCAGCGCTTAGAGTTTCCGCACTACTGAAGGTCACGCGATGGCATCCCGAGACGAAAGGGCGGGGTCCGGCCATGGCCGAGACCCCGCAAGTCGTGTGGACCGATGGCAGCCGAACTGCCGACAGGGTGTCTGAGGACAGACAGGACACCCCACGATCCTTCACCGCAACGTCAGCTACGGTACATCCCACGCTCCGGAGGCAGGCAAGCATTCCAGAAACGCGCGGATTCTTGGTTTACTACCGGTTCATGCGATCCGTGCCATGTCGACAACACAAGATCAGGTACCCTGCGCAAGCATGCGCGCCTGTGCTTGCCTTCTGGACTCCTGGTTGCTCGTCCGCAAAATCCCGCGTTCAGCCCATTTTGTAGCTCCGCGGACGGCACAGAGGTTTTCGCTGATCCTGTACTGTCGCTGCTCAGCGACCCGCGCGCGAACGGTCAACGTCCTGTTCTCCTTGTGTCAATGCAGCACTGTGCGGGCGCGCCGCTCAATCGCCGCCAGTGATGCGTTTCTCGACGTCGCCGGTCACTTTACGCAGGCCGACGGCCACAGCGCCGGAATTGATGACGCCGCCCGCCGTCGTTGCCAGGTTGCCCACGCGCGCCGATGTGCCTGCAATGTCTGTCAGCACCGCCCCGGTAACGTCCGAAACGCTGGCGGCAAGATTGGCGACGACCAGTGTCGCGTCCCGCGCGGTGCCGGGTGTAGACAGCTCGATCCGGCGCGCGGTAACGTCCGGCGCGGCCCCGGCACCGCTGGCGGCGGCATTTGTGCCGATGGCCGCAAGCGCAGTTGCTATATCGCCGAAACCTTGTGCAGGCGGAGCGCCGGGTGGGGTTTGCGGGTCTCCGATACTGAAGTCCGCGCTGATCCCGATGATGGTGTCCCCGGCGTTGATGGCGGAAAAGGCCGTCGTGTTGACATTGTGCAAGGCGACCGATGGGGTTTCGACGGCTTGCGTGACAGGACCGGTGATGTCGCCCATATACAGGCCGGACAACCGCGTCGTCACCGAACCGTCTATGCCCACTCGAGGGAATCGATCGGGTACAAAGGCATTTTCGGCGACGTTGACGAACAGGCCGGTCAGAGACGATGTCATTGCAAGAACCCTTTCAAGGATCGTCGACGCCCCGGCAGGCCCTGCAAGGCCGACAAACAGCCCGATGAGGGCAGCACGCGCGGCGCGGCTGAGAACCTGTATCGTACTGATCTGCAAGCGAATGCTCCACTTCCCTGCGTCAAACCCTATCGCTCCGCGGCCCCAGTGACGACACCGCTTCCGGTATCGGATAATCTTTTAAGATAGCTTCGCTCCCGTAAGGACAGTCACACTCCCGTACAGAGGGGTTGGGGGGCGGCGAGCAGGGCCACCCCCCGGGCCAGTGCAGCGCCGTTCGTGCCCCTGCGTCCTGGGGGAACTGCGAAAGGCGGGCGCGCACCGGAGTCGAAAGCCGGGCAAAAAGGAAGCGGCACCCCCGGTGGGGGTGCCGCCGGATCAGGATTATTCGGTTGGTGCCGGTGCCGTAGTCGTCGGTGCCGGTGCCGGTGCCGCGGCGAACATGTTCGTCGCGCTGTTGCCAACGATGCCGGCGACGGTGCCATCGACCTGGTTGTTCACGCCCGAGACGATGGTACCGGTGTTGACCGCACCAAGCACGGTGGTCTCCATCGAGCCCAGCAGATCGTCCAGACCCGAAAGCGTCAGGATGCCGCCGCTGCTGATGATGTCCAGCTGATCCGGCGAGATTGCCGCGACCGAAGCGTTCACACCTTCAAACGTGTTCGAGATCGACCCGTCGATGGTCATGGTGTTCAGCGCCGAGTTCAGAGCCAGCACGGTCTGGCCGGTCTG
>SKKS01000227.1 GCA_007123625.1 Paracoccaceae bacterium | reverse complement strand
CCCCGGTGCCGTTCTGATTGCGGCGCGGTCAGCACCCCGTCCACCCCCGCGCCGCCGCGCCCCACCCACCCGCGCGTCGTCCCGGGGGTGGACGGGGTGCTCGCGCGATTTCACGAGTGGTTGAGACTTGCGCGCGGGCTTTGCGTTTCCGGCGCGCACCTCTATCTTGCACAGAGGATACAGGATTGCCACTGCGATCCTGAAGGCGCGGCCAGCGCCGTCATGAACGATTTACGGGAGTAGCTGACACAATGATACGCGCCGCGTGCCGACCCACCGCCCCCCGCCTGTTTCAGGTTCGGGCCCTGACCTTGCTGTCCTTGTTGTTCCTGGCCTTTGCGACCTTGCAGGCCACGGCCCAGGACCGCCCGGTCAGCTTTGCCGATCTTGCCGAAAGCGTGAGCCCGGCGGTGGTGAACATCACCACGTCGACCACCGTTGCCGGGCGCACCGACTCCGCGCCCTCGATGCCCGAGGGCGCGCCCTTCGAGGATTTCTTTCGCGATTTCTTCGACCGCAACGACCGTCCGCGCCAGAGCCAGGCACTTGGGTCCGGTTTCGTGATCTCGGAAGACGGCTATATCGTCACCAACAACCATGTGATCGAGGGGGCCGACGAGATCCTGGTCGAGTTCTTCGCCGGGCTGGAGCTGCCTGCGACCCTGGTCGGCACCGACCCGGACACCGACCTGGCGCTGCTCAAGGTCGAGCCCGATGCCACCCTGCCGCATGTGCCCTGGGGCGATTCCGAAGCCTCGCGCGTGGGGGACTGGGTGATCGCGGTCGGCAACCCGCTGGGGCAGGGGTTCTCGGTCAGTGCGGGCATCATCTCGGCGCGCGGGCGCGCGCTGCAGGGGAACTTCGATGACTACATCCAGACCGATGCGGCCATCAACCGGGGCAACTCGGGCGGGCCGCTGTTCAACATGGACGGCGAGGTGATCGGCGTGAACACCGCGATCCTGTCGCCGACCGGCGGGTCCATCGGGATCGGGTTTGCCATGTCCGCGAACGTGGCGGTCGGGGTGATCGAGCAGTTGCGCGAGTTCGGATCGACGCGGCGCGGCTGGCTGGGCGTGCGCATTCAGGATGTCACCCCCGAGATCGCGGACGCCATCGGGCTGGACCGCGCCGAGGGCGCCATGGTCACCGACGTCATGGAAGGCCCCTCGCGCGTAGCCGGGATGCAGACCGGCGACGTGATCCTGCGCTTCGATGGTGGCGTGGTGCGTGACACGCGACAGCTGGTCCGCCGCGTGGCCGAGGCCGGCGTGGGCCGCGATGTCGAGGTCGTGGTCTTTCGTGATGACGAAGAGGTCACGCTGACGGTCACCCTGGGCCAGCGCGAGCTTGCCGCCGGCATGACCGCCCCCGAGGAGGTCGCCCCCGAGGAGCCGAGCGCCGCGTTTCTGGGCATGGAGCTGGAGCCGCTGACCGATGCTCTGCGTGACGAACTTGGTCTTGGGGCCAACATCAACGGGCTGCTGGTCCGCGATGTCGACGCCGACAGCGACGCGGCGCAGAAGGGCGTGCGCCCGGGCGACGTGATCACCGAGGCGGGACAGACGCCGGTGACCAGCGTTTCCGACCTGCGCGACCGCGCCGAAGAAGCCCGCGAGGCCGGGCGGCGGTCCTTCCTCGTGCTGCTGCGGCGCGGTGGCGATCCGCGGATCGTGGCGCTGAGCGTCGAGGGCATGGACTGACCGGTCCTTGCGCAGAAGTCCCGGTGCGCAATAACACAGGCGCTGCGGTCATCCCGCAGCGCCTTTTCCCTATCGTCGGCCGGTGCTTTCAGGACTTGTTACAGATCCGCCGGATCCCAGGGCAGCAGGCCCAGTTCGCGCGCGGTTCTGAGCGTCAGTTGCGTGCTGTCGAAGCCGCGCACCGCCTGATACGCCTGAATCGCACCAAGCGTCCTTGCATCCATGTCGCCGGTGACATGCGACGCCATGTAGCCGCGCACGGCCAGCGCGCGCTGCAGCGCCGAGACGAATTCGACCGTCAGATCCGAGGGGCAGGGTACGTTCAGGATGTCCGCGCCGCCGGTGGTCGGCGCGCTCCAGCAGCCGTGCGCGCTGAGGTCCGCGACATGGGTGGGCGCGTCAAGATGCAGGGAACGGCTGGCCAAGGCGTGGTCGGATGCGCTTTGGCATCCGGCCAGAAGGGCCATCGCGAGCACCAGAGCCGTGGCGGGGTGCATAACCTGCATCTTCCTTCTCCTGTCTGAACCAAGAGTGACGTTGTTGCAGAAACAATGGCAACCGATTCGGGCGAGTTCTGGGCGATCAGGTGACAATGACGTGTATTGGGGACCTGTACCGGGACGCGCGTCGTGGTGCGCCCGGAACCGGGCGCGCCCGGGATGAAACGGGCGCTCTGGCCAAAGGTTCCCCACTGAATTATGTCAGCACGAGCGCCGTTCCCTGGCGCGCAGGCACAGGCAAAGAGGCAAGGCATGGCACGCATTACCTATGTGGAATTCAACGGCACCGAGCATGTGGTCGATGTGGCCAACGGGCTGACGGTGATGGAAGGCGCGCGCGACAACGGCATTCCGGGGATCGAGGCCGATTGCGGCGGGGCATGCGCCTGCTCCACCTGCCATGTCTATGTGGACCCGGCCTGGGTCGAAAAGCTGCCCGCCAAGGACCCGATGGAAGATGACATGCTCGATTTCGCCTTTGAACCCGATGCCGTCCGCTCGCGCCTGACCTGCCAGCTCAAGGTCAGCGATGCGCTGGACGGGTTGAAGGTGTTCATGCCCGAAAAGCAGATCTGATGCTCTGGCGCGCGGCGCTTGCGGTCCTGGCGCTGTCCGCCATGCCCGCCGCCGCGCCGCTGATGGCCTGCGAACGCTGACGGCGTGGCCGGGGTCAGCCGCGCGCCAGTTGTTCGATGGTGGGGCGGAACTGTTCGAGCGCATAGCCGTAGCGTGCGCCCGCTGCGACCAGATCATCGGTCGGCTGTTTGCCCGCCTGGCTGAGTGCCCAGACGATGGACGAGCGGTTGCCAGACGCGCAATAGGCCAGCACCGGCCCCTCCGCCCCGTCCAGCGCCGCGCCCTGCGCCTGTACGTTGTCCATGGTGATCGCCCCGCCGATGACCGGGTTCAGTACGAAGCGCATCCCCGCGCCTTCGACCGCCGCGCGGATGGTATCGGCCTGCAACTCGGGCGGGATTTCGCCGTCGGGGCGGTTGCAGATCACCGTTGTGAACCCGGCTTCGCGAATCGCGGCCACGTCTTCGGGTGTGATCTGCGGGGAAACGGCGTAGCCGTCAGCGATGGGGCGAATCTCCATGATCGTGTCCTTTGTTGTGCGTGGCTCAGGCTGCGGCCAGCCGGTCCACCTGTGCCCGAATCGGTGGTGCCGCGACCATACCCGCGAGCATCGCGACAAGGAACACCACACCCCCGGTCCCGCCCCAGCTGATCGAGGCGATGGCCGGGCCGGGGCACAGCCCCACCAGACCCCAGCCTGCCCCGAACAGGACCGAGCCCAGCACAAGGTTATGGCCAAGCCGCGGGTCCGGACGGCCCGGGAAGGTGCCACCCAGCGCGGGGGCCGCACGCCGGCTGGCGATCTGCCAGGCCACCAGCATCGGCAGGATCGCCCCGCCCAGCACAAAGGCCAGCGTGGGGTCCCAAGCGCCGAACACATCCAGCCAGCCCTGTACCTTGTTGGTGTCGGTCATGCCGGACACCAGCAGCCCGGCGCCGAACAATCCGCCCGCAATGGCGGCAAAAATCACACGTTGCATCAGATCACTCCCAGCACATGGCGGAACAGGACCATGGCGATCCCGCCTGCCAGCAGATAGAACACCGTCGCCACGATCCCGCGGAGCGAAAACCGCGAGATCCCGCACACCCCGTGGCCCGAGGTGCAGCCATTGGCCAGCCGCGTGCCGATGCCCACCAGCAAGCCGGCCGCGATCACCACCGCGAGGTTCGGCGTGATGTTGGTGCTGACCTCGACATTGTAGAGCGGCAGCATCAGAGCGGGCACCACGACCAGCGCGGCCAGGAAGGCCACGCGCTCGGCCCAGGTGCCCCAGCCCGAGCGGTCCACCAGCCCGCCGATGATCCCGCTGGCGCCCATGATGCGCCCATTGAACAGCAGAAAGACCGCAGCCGCGCTGCCGATCATGAGGCCGCCGACAAGGCCCCAGATCCAGTCCGGTTGAATGAAGCTCATGATGTTTGGTTCCGTCTGTTTGCGGCGCCACACGGGCGCAGGGGGCCGGGGCTTCGCCCGACCCGGTGTTTGGTTACAGCTTGTTGACCGGCACCTTGAGGTAAACCGTGCCGTTGTCTTCGGCGGGCGGCATCTGGCCTGCGCGCATGTTGACCTGCAGCGACGGCACGATCAGCCGGGGCATGGCCAGGCTTGCGTCGCGGTCGGTGCGCATGCGCACGAAATCCTCGCGCGATTTGCCGACGCCCACATGGACGTTGCGGGCCTTTTGTTCGCCCACGGTGGTTTCCCAAGCGTAGGTCTCGCGGCCCTCGGCCTTGTAGTCGTGGCCGACGAAGATGCGGGTTTCATCGGGCAGGGCGAGGATCTTCTGTACCGAATCCCACATGGTATCGGCCGACCCGCCGGGGAAATCGCAGCGCGCTGTGCCGAAATCGGGCATGAACAACGTATCGCCCACGAACGCCGCGTCGCCGATCACATAGGTCAGGCAGGCGGGCGTGTGGCCCGGCGTGTGCAGCACATCGACGCGCAGCTGGCCGATATGGATCGAATCACCCTCAT
>SKKS01000167.1 GCA_007123625.1 Paracoccaceae bacterium | reverse complement strand
CCCGGTTGACCCAATAGACCGACACGAGCACCAGCGCGAAAAAGGCAAAGACGCTCAGAAGCTGGCCAAAGATATAGCGATCAAGCTTGCCCACACCCACGCACACCCGTTGCCGTCACTGCCCTGCTTGCAGCGCCCGCAGGCTAGTCGGATTTCCCGGCCAGTAAAACCGTTAATACGCCCGGTGCGGGGGCGGCTTTCCTTGCGGGGCGTTTCGCTCTAGGTTGCGCTTGCAATGCTGCGGCACCCCTGACCAGAGGCCCAAAATGTCCCGACTTCTCAGCCCCATCTTCAGCGCCACCGACCCTGAGCGGATTGCCACCCAACCCGGGCGCATCGCCGTATTCGCCACGCCCGGTTCCACCCGTTTCGCCCCGGTGGCCCAGCGCGTGAACCGCCTGACCCGGGGCGCGCTGCGTCGCCTTGTGGACAGCGAGGCCTTTGGCAAGTTGAAGCAGGGCGGGGCGATGGCCCTGACCTGGCCCGCCGGGATGGAGGCCGAGGCCGTGCAGGTGATCCGCATGGACCGCAAGCCCGATGCCGAGGCCCTGCGTCGCGCCGGGGTCGCCATCGGCAAGGCGCATGGCGAGTCCGGCACCCTGGTCGCCGCCGAAGCCCTGGACCCCGCGCCGCTGGTCCTGGGCGCCTTGCTGCGGGCCTATCGCTATGACGCGCAGAAGAGCCAGCCCGATCCCGAAGTCGGCCCGTTCGAGGTCATGGCAAAGGATGCCGAGGCCGCGCAGGCCGCCTGCGCCGATGCCGTTGCCCTGGCCAATGGCGTGCATTTCACCCGTGATCTGGTCAACGCGCCCGCCAATATCCTGACCACCGAAACCTTCGCCGCGCAGATCGAGGAGATGCGCGAGATCGGTCTGGAGGTCGAGGTTCTGGACGAACCCGCCATGGAAAAGCTGGGCATGGGCGCGCTGCTGGGCGTGGGATACGGGTCCGAATGCCCCTCGAAGCTGGTGATCATGCGCTGGCAGGGCGGCGCGCAGGATGCCGCGCCGCTGGCTGTGGTGGGCAAGGGCGTGATGTTCGACACCGGCGGGATCTCCATCAAGCCGTCCGCAGGAATGGAGGACATGACCATGGACATGGGCGGCTCGGCGGTCACCGCCGGGCTGATGCGGGCGCTGGCGCTGCGCAAGGCCCGCGCGAATGTGGTCGGCGTGGTCGGTCTGGTGGAAAACATGCCCGACGGGCGCGCCCAGCGCCCGGGCGATGTGGTGCGCTCGATGAAGGGCGACACGATCGAGGTCATCAACACCGACGCCGAAGGGCGCCTCGTGCTGGCCGATGCCATGTGGTACACCGCCGAGCGCTTCAAACCGGCGGCGATGATCGATCTGGCCACGCTGACCGGCGCCGTAATCGTGGCGCTGGGGCATGAAAACGCAGGCGTTTTCGCCAATGATGATGCGCTGGCGGACGGGGTGCTGTCGGCGGCGGACAGCGTCGGCGAAGGCGCCTGGCGGATGCCGCTGGCCCCGGCCTATGACAAGCTGCTCAAATCGCGCATCGCCGACGTCAAGAACGTGGGCGGGCGCACGGCGGGGGCGATCACCGCGGCGCAGTTCCTGCAGCGCTTCGTCCCCGAGGGCCTCCCTTGGGCGCATATCGACATCGCCGGCGTTGCGCTGGTCAAGGAAGACACCGCCCACGCCCCCAAGGGCGCCACGGGCTGGGGGGTGATGACCCTCGATGCACTGGTGCGCGCGCGCTTCGAAGAACACTGACCGCAGACCGGGCACAGGCGGGGACGGGGGCGGCGCCCCCGCCTGTGCCCCTTGTGTCGGGTCCTACGCCCCCCGTGCCCGCACGCCCCGCCCGCAAACGCCTTTGCCCGGCGCAATGCGCCGGGCAGCGCCCCCGAAGTGCACGGGGGCGGGCGGGTGGGCGCTGAGGGGGCGCTTTTCCTGCCCCGGGCTCAGCCGAAGGCGTCGGGCTCGGACGCCTTGCGCCGCGCCACATAGTCGGACAGCGCCTCGGTCACGCCGGGGTCAAGCTGCGGCTGCTGGTAATCGGCCAGCATCCGGTTCACCCGCGCCTCGGCCAGCGCCTGGGTGTCGCGCGCGCCGTCCTCGTCCCAGGTCTCGAACGGTTTGTAGTCCAGCAGGTCACTGCGCCAGAAGGCATCCTTGAAATTCGCCTGCGTGTGTGCGCAGCCCAGGAAATGCCCGCCCGGGCCGACCTCGCGCAGCGCGTCCATGGCCTGACCGTTCTCGGACATGTCCACGCCGCGCGCCAGATGGTGCAACGCCCCCAGCTGATCGGCATCCATGACGTATTTCTCGAACGAGGCCACAAGCCCCCCTTCCAGCCAGCCACAGGCGTGCAGCATGAAGTTCACCCCCGCCAGCAGCGCCATGTTCAGGCTGTTCGCGGTCTCATACGCGGCCTGCGCATCGGGCAGTTTCGATCCGCAGAACGACCCGCCCGACCGATATGGCAACCCCAGCCGCCGCGCCAGTTGCCCCGCGCCGTAGGTGATCAGCGCGGCCTCGGGCGTGCCGAAGGTGGGCGCGCCGCTGTTCATGTCGATGGACGTCACGAACGCGCCAAAGATCACGGGCGCGCCGGGGCGGACCAGCTGGCTGTAGGCCACGCCCGCCAGAACCTCGGCCAGCACCTGCGTGAGCGTGCCTGCCACCGTGGTGGGCGCCATCGCGCCGCCGACGATGAAGGGCGAGATGATGCAGGCCTGATTGGCCCGCGCATAGACCTCGAGCGCGCCCATCATGGTCGCGTCGAAGGTCAGCGGCGAGTTGATGTTGATGAGCGAGGTCATCACCGTGTTGGCGTCCACGAACTCGGCACCGAACAGCAGTTTCGACATTTCCACCGAATCGGTGGCACGGACGGGTTCGGTGACCGACCCCATGAAGGGTTTGTCCGACAACGTCATATGCGCCTGCAGCATGTCCAGATGGCGTTTGTTCACGGCCACGTCGGTGGGTTCGCACACAGTGCCGCCCGAATGATGCAGCCACTTGGACATGTAGCCCAGTTTCACGAAGTTGTTGAAATCCGCCATTGTGGCATAGCGCCGCCCGCCACCGGCCGAGCGCACGAAGGGCGGGCCATAGACCGGGGCCAGCACCAGATTGCGACCGCCGATTTCCACGTTACGGTCCGGGTTGCGCGCGTGTTGAGTGAATTGCGACGGCGCGGTCGCGCAGAGCTGGCGCGCCAGCCCGCGCGGGATGCGCACCCGCTCGCCGGTGACCTCGGCCCCGGCGGCGCGCCAGAGATCGAGCGCGTCGGGGTTATCGACGAAATTCACGCCGATCTCGGCCAGCACGGTTTCGGCATTGGCCTCTATGATCTCCAGCGCCTCGGCGTTCAGGACTTCGAAATCGGGGATGTTGCGGGTGATGAAGCGCGCGGTTTCAACGCTGACCGCCGTGCGGGCCGCGCGTCGGGCGGCCCCGCCCCCGCCGCCGCGTGCACGCCGTCCCGATGCCGCTTCTGCTGCCTCTGCCATGACCCCACGCCCTTTCGCTTTGTCGCGTTCCGTACCGAATTCCACGCCGCGCCGGGTGTCCGGGCGGCTGGATGCCTTTCCGTCATACGCAGTCGGCGCCCGCCGCCGCCGCCGGTTTGCGGCGGTTCAGGGCGCAAAACGACATACGCGGTGTGCGGCACCGTGCAGGCGGGATCTTGCGCAGCGCGCGCGCTCGTCCTATTGCGTTGCCATGACCCAAAGCGCTTCCCATGACCTTTTGCTTGTCGTCGATTTCGGCAGCCAGGTGACGCAGCTGATCGCGCGGCGCCTGCGCGAGTTGAACGTCTATTGCGAAATCCTGCCCTATCAGCGTGTGACCGATGCGCTGCTGGCTGAGCGCGCACCGCGCGGGGTGATCCTGTCGGGCGGCCCCGATTCGGTCACCCGGCCCGGCAGCCCGCGCGCGCCGGATGCGCTGTTTGCGCTGGGTGTGCCGGTGCTGGGCATCTGCTATGGCCAGCAGGTGATGATGGAACAGCTGGGCGGCGCGGTTGAGGGCGGCCACCATGCCGAATTCGGGCGTGCCTTTGTGGAGCCGGCGCCGGGGCACCGGGACGACGGCATTTTCCACGGCCTGTTCGCCGCCGGACGCGAAGAGGTGTGGATGAGCCACGGCGACCGCGTGACGCGGCTGGCACCGGGGTTCGAGGTGATCGGCACTTCGCCCGGTGCGCCGCTGGCGATGGTCGGCGACCCCGCGCGCCACTTCTATGCGGTGCAGTTCCACCCCGAGGTGCACCACACCCCCAACGGGCGCAAGCTGCTGGAAAACTTCGTGCGGCTGGCGGGATTCACCGGCGACTGGACCATGGGCGCGTATCGGGCCGAAGCGGTGGCGCGCATCCGCGAACAGGTCGGCGATGCACGGGTCATTTGCGGGCTGTCGGGCGGCGTTGACAGTTCCGTGGCCGCCGTGCTGATCCACGAGGCCATCGGCGACCAGCTGACCTGCGTCTTCGTGGACCATGGGCTTTTGCGGCTGGGCGAGGCCGAGGAGGTCGTGACCATGTTCCGCGACCACTACAACATCCCGCTGATCCATGCCGATGAATCCGAACGCTTCCTGGGCGCGCTGGATGGGGTTTCCGATCCGGAAACCAAGCGCAAGATCATCGGCAAGCTGTTCATCGACGTGTTCCAGCATTACGCCGACGGGATCGAAGGTGCGGCGTTCCTGGCGCAGGGCACGCTTTACCCGGATGTGATCGAAAGCGTGTCGTTCAGCGGCGGGCCGTCGGTCACGATCAAGAGCCACCACAACGT
>SKKS01000335.1 GCA_007123625.1 Paracoccaceae bacterium | reverse complement strand
GCAGGAAATGGCGCATCTGTTCGTCCAGCGGCGTGGTTTCGGGCACGAAATAGGGCGGGCGGACGATGGATTCGAGCCGCAGGTGCCGGATCGACTTGATCCGGCCCTTGCCGCGCATCACCAGGTCGTGCACCTCGCGCATCAGGTCGCGCACGTTCAGCACACCGATGATGTTCTCTTGTTCGCCGCGATAGACCGGCAGCCGCGAATGCGAGGATTGCACGCATTGCGTGATCACTTCCTCGATCGGGGTGTCGGCGTCGATCATCTCGATCTGGCTGCGGTGCAGCATGATCTCCTCGACCGTACGCTCACCCAGATCCAGCGCGCCCAGCAACCGGTCGCGGTGCTCCTTCTCGACCATCCCCTCGGAGTGGCCCAGCGCCAGAGCGCCGGCGATTTCCTCGTGGATCGACAGCACGTGCTTGTCCGGATCGATCTGGAACCCGAACAGCCCCAGCACCCGGCGCACGATGAAGCGCACCACATTGACCACGGGCGCGAACACGGCCACGATCGGGCGCAGCACCGGGGCCACGCGACCGGCGGCTGTTTCAGGGTTGGTGATGGCATAGGTCTTGGGCAGCACCTCGGCAAAGACCAGCACCAGAACGGTCATTACCAGCGTGGCCAGCGCCACCCCGCTTTCGCCGAACATCCGTGTGAACAGCGCGGTCGCAAGCGAGGCCGCAAGGATGTTGACCAGATTGTTGCCCAACAGGATCGCGCCGATCAGCCGCTCGCTATCCTCGGTCAGCTTGAGCGCGGTGACAGCCCCATTGTCGCCCCGGTCGCCCTGCGATTTCAGCTTGCCCCGGCTTGACGCCGTCAGCGCGGTTTCGCTGCCCGAAAAGAAACCCGAGACGGCGATCAACATGAGGATGCAGCCTATCGTGACCCAGAAAGCCGTATCCAGCAAGGCGCCTGCCTCTCCCATCTTGTCGCGAACCCGCATCCATCCGCCCCGCGCGGGGCACATGAGTAAGATCATTACGGTGCGTCTTGCGGCCCGTCCAGCCCCTGCGGCGTCACGCCCCTGCGCGCGTCTCTGCCCGCCAACGTGCCGCAGCGACCTCAGGTTCCAGGCTCAGGCGCCGGACAAAGGCCTCCATGACGGCGTTGGTGGTGACCTCGGCATTCGCCTCGGCCGTGGTTTTACCGAGCCCACCAGTAAAATCACCACCATGGTGAGCGACACCACCACCACGATTTCCAGCGCTGCGCGGAAAACGCCGATGCCCGACCCGCCAGCGCCATGGTCAGGCCCAGCAGCCCCACCTCCGCCAAGGTCTTGACGAAGCTCACGTCCTCGGCCTCGCGCGCGACATCCATCGCATCGTCACAGGTCACGATCCCGGCCAGCCGGTCGCCGTCTTTGATCACTGGCACGGCCGGCAGGTCGTACTTGCAAATGTGCTTCACCGCCTCATCGCGCTTGCCCTCGGCGTGGATGAAGGGCGGATCGTGGCGCATGATGCTTTCAATGGTGGCGCCGTCACGCGCAACGATCAGGTCACGCAGGTTGACAGTGCCAACAAGTCGGCGCTCGTCGTCGCCCACATACGAATGGTCAATGGTCTCGGCATCCGGGGCGACCCCGGCGCAGGTGCTCCACGGCCGCACCGTCGTCAGCGCAGGCGGCACGGTGGCATGGTCCGGGGTCATGACCGAACCGGCCGTCCCTTCGGCACAGGCGGCCAGCTTGCGCATGTCCTCGCGCTCGGCCTGGGCCAGGACCGCAGCAGAGCGTTCTTCTGGTCGCCTTCCAGTTCGGCCAACCGGTCTGCGCGTTCGTCATGCGCCATCGCGCCGAGAATCCGCGCCATGTCGCGCAGATCCAGCGCCCCCGCGAGCGGCTTTTGCGTATCATTGCTGAAGTTGCCGAACAGCGTCGCCTGTTTCAGCTCGTCGAGGCACAGCCGGATGCGGCCCATGTCCTTGGAGGGCATGTCGCCGATCATGCCGACGATATCGGCGGGGTGTTCATGGCGCAACGCCACACGGATCGCATTCAGGTCGTCGCTGCGCAGAAAGCGGGCGAGTGGCGCCCCGGTGAGTGTTACGGTGCTCATCGGTCATGCTCAGATCGCAGAGCCCGACGACCCCGCGCACCTGACCTCGGATCAACGCCGTCTCGTCAGACCGGATTGATGTCATGGAAGCTCACGGCGCTATGGAACGGATCGCGCGAACGCGAGACCTGGCACAGGACCTTGCACCTGCTTCCGTCGTCCATGTTTGCCTCTGATGATACGCCCGGACCATCCGCGCGCGGTGACGTGGGCGGGGTACCGGGCGGGCGCCGGTGTGTCACCCTTGTGGGGCGCCGCCGGGACGGGGGTGCGGTCTGTGTCTCAGGCGCGGTGCGCGCGAAAGATCAATGACAAGGGCGCAAAGGCCCTGTCAGGCATGCGGATCAGCCAGATTGACTCCGGCGCGCACTGCCCGCTACGCGCGAGGCCTACAGCCCGTAAAGCGCGCCGAACTTGGACTCGAGATAGTCCAGAAGCGGCCCTTCGTCCGGGGTGAATCCGCAGGCGGCTTCGATGGTGCTGCGGGGCGCGCGCAGGGCTCCGTGGCGCTGAAGCTTCTCGCGCAGCCATGCGGTCGGGGCGGACAGATCGCCCTCGGCCAGCCCGGCATCCAGGTCCGGCAGGTCGGCTTTCATAGCCTTGAACAGGCACCCCGCGAACACGTTGCCCAGCGTGTAGGTGGGGAAATAGCCGAACAGCCCCGCCGACCAGTGCACATCCTGCAACAGCCCGTTGGCGGGTCGGTCCACGGGGACTCCGAAATCGGTCTCGAACCGCAGGTTCCATGCCTCTTCAAGGTCATCCGCCTCGATCCCGCCGCGCAGCAGGTCGCGCTCAAGATCGAATCGCATCATGATGTGGAGGTTGTACTGAATCTCGTCAGCCTCGGTCCGGATATAGCCCGCATGCACGCGGTTCACGGCGGCGTGGAAGGCATCGGCGTCGTGCAGGTTCAGCGGGCCGAATTCCGCCTGCATCTGGTTGAATACCCAGCCGGTAAAGGCGCGCGAGCGGCCAAGCTGATTCTCATAGATACGGCTCTGGCTTTCGTGCACGCCCATCGACACCCCGCGCCCCAGCGGCGACAGCGCATAGGCGGCATCCACGCCTTGTTCATAGGCGGCGTGGCCGACCTCGTGGATGGTGGAATAAAAGCAGTTGAAGGGTTCGGTTTCGACCACGCGGGTGGTGATGCGCACATCATCGCCATGCCCGGCGCAGAACGGATGCACGGTCAGGTCCAGCCGCCCGTGGGCGAAGTCATAGCCAAAGGTCTCGGCCAGTTTGCGCGCCATGCGCAACTGCCCTTCTTGCGGGAAGGTGCCGCGCAGGGGTTCGGGGGCAGGGCGGCCAAGGACCCTTTCGCGCAGCGCAACAAGGCGCGGACGCATGCGGTCGAACATGGCCGCCGTGTCGGCGCCCGAGGCGCCGGGCTCATAGTCCTGCATCAGCGCGTCATACAGATCACCGCCATTGGCCAGCGCGGCCGCTTCCTCGCGCCGCAGCGCGATCACTTGCCGCAGGACGGGCAGGAAGGCCGCAACATCATCGTTGCGCCGGGCTTCGCTCCAGATTTCCTGCCCCATCGCAGTGACGCGCGCCAGTTCCGAAGCCAGCCGGTCCGGTACGCGGGTGTTGCGGGCATAGCTGCGGCGCAATTCGCGCAAGGCGGCGGCGCCGGCCTCGTCGGGCGCCTGCGCGGCGTCCAGCCAGTCGCCAAGGCGCGGGTCGGTGCGGCGCTGGTGCAGGACGGTTTCCAGCGCGGCCAGTTCCTCGGACCGCAAATGGGCGGCGCCGTGGGGCATCATGGTGCGCTGGTCCCAGCCAAGGCGCGTCATCACGTTGTCCAGCGCGGCGGTGTCGCGCGCATGGGCCATCAGATTTTCGAAGGCGGTCATCCGGGGTCCTTCCTGCCAGAAAGCTTGACTTTCGACAGTACCCTAGGGCGCGCGAGGGTGCGCGGCAAGGTGCCCGGTGCCCCGGTTCAGCCAGGTTGCGCGGCGGGGAACACCCTGTGCGCAGTGGGGGCGACTTCGTCCCGGGCTGCGCGCACCGCCTGCGCGATCCGCGCCAGATGCCGGTCCCAGGTGCCGCAGCATCCGCCCCAGATATCGACATGCGGAAACCGCCGCGCCAGATCACCCATCATCACCGCCAGTTCGTCGGGGTCGCCTTCTTCGATGTGATTGAGCTTGCACAGGGCGATCTTGTCCATCCGGGCTGCGTTGGGGCGAAAGGCGCGCAGCCGCCGTGTCCAGTCGCCCGGTTCCAGCGCGGGTTCGAATTCCAGCGGATGCGAGCAGTTGATCCCATAGGAATCGGGGCGCGCCGCACCGGTCTGCGCGTCGGTGGCTTCGATGGCTTCCCGCAGCGTCGGCCCCGAGCGCAGCCGGTGTTCGCCGGTCAGGGTGAAGTGCAGGTTCAGCGGCAATCCGGCGCGAGCGGCGGCGCGGCTGACGCCCACGGCCTCGGGGATGTTGTTGAACGTCGCGGCCCAGACCAGATCGACTTCAAGCGCGCGCAGGGTTTCAAGCTGGGTTGTGTGGTAGTCCTCGGCTGCGGTTTCGGTGATGTCCTCGTTCAGCGCATAAGCGTCGCCGCGCGGGCCGACGATCCCGCAAATGACGATGTCCGGCAGGTCAGTGGCGTATGGGCGCGAGACTTCGCGCAGGAAGTCGATGCAGCGCGCCTGCATGTCGGCCAGCGCGGCGGCGTCATAGCCCAGCTTCGCGCCCCAGTCGGG
>SKKS01000053.1 GCA_007123625.1 Paracoccaceae bacterium | reverse complement strand
TCCGCCCGGCACAGGATGTCGCCCGCGTCGATGCGCGGCGCGATCCGGTGCCATGTCACGCCGTAAGCGGTCTCGCCCGCCAGCAGCGCCCAGACCGGCGCATTCAAGCCCCCGTGCTGCGGCAATGGCCCGTCATGGAAATTAACCGCACCGACGCGGGCGCGGCTGACAATATCGACAGGGATACGCGACAACCCGGCGATGTTGAACAGCCAGTCGAAGCTGGTGCCGTCCAGCCGCTCCGCCAGCCCCGCGCCGGGTGCGATGATCCGCACCCCGTGCGTCCGTGCCCAGTCCGCAACGCCCGGATCGGCGGTGACCACTGCGGCGATCCCGTGACGGCGGTGCAGCAGCGCTTCTGCGCAATGAACCAGAAGCGGCGCGTCACCGATCAGCAGGGCCTGAAAACGGGGCATGGAAATCTCCTATCTGGCGGGCTGCTCCCGCCGGTCGTGCGGACCCGCCGGGGCGGGCCGGAAAATGATCCGGTTCAGCGCATGTCGCACAAGATCACGGAAAAAGTATGGCGCCGAACGCGGCGCCTTGCGCTGGACAAACCGCCGCACCCCCCAGAGCGCCGCACCTGCCAGATGCGCCAGCGTCGCCAGCGCGGCGCCAAACGTGCCGTGGTGCTTGGCGAAGTAGCGCCAGCGGCTGTCGAACCAATAGCCCGGCACCCGTTCCCAGCCGCGCATTCCCGTGCTGACCGATCCGATATGCTCCACCCGCGAGCCCGGCACATACGCGCACAGCCACCCCGCGCCCGCCACGCGGCGGCACAGGTCCGTTTCCTCGAAATACAGGAAAAACCCCTCGTCGAACAGGCCGACGCGGTCCAGCACCGCGGAGCGAATCATAAGGCTGGCGCCGGCCAGCCAGTCCACGCGCGCAGGCACCGACGGCGGGTCCAGCGGCACCCGATGCCGCGCCAGCAGGCGCGAGACCGGCCCGGTATGCGCGGCGCCCTCGAATTCGGACCAAACCGAAGGGAAGCGGAAGCAGGTCACATGTGTTTCCCCGTCCGTGCCGTGAATATGGCTGCCCGCGATCCCGTAATCCGGGTGCGCGCACAGGTAGTCGCGTAACTGCGCGATCGCGTCGGGCGCGGGAAAGGCATCGGAATTCAGCAGATACACCAGATCGGGCTGCGCCCCCCCGGGCAGGCGGGCGCGGATACCGACGTTGTTGCCCGCCCCATAGCCGCCGTTGTGCCCGGACTGGATCACCTGCACGCGCGAATCTCCGGCGAAGGCTGCGCGCAGATGCTCGAACGAGCCGTCGCCGCTGTCGTTGTCGACGATATTCAGCCCGCCCGCCACGCCCTCCATCGCGCGCAGGGCGGCGCGGGCGGCGCGTTCGGTCATTTCGGCCGTGCGCCAATTGAGGATCACGGTCAGCACGGTCGCATGCGCGGGCGATTTCGGGGTCCGGGTCATTGGCATCACTCCGCCGCCGCCCGCGTGTGCGGGGTATGGGCCTCGGCATCCAGAATCAGGCGGCGCAGTTTCGCAGCCAGAACGCGCACATTGGGTTCCAGCACCATGCTGTCATGGTTGCCCGGGACCTCGAACACCTGCAATGCCGGGGCGAAGCGGGTCCAGTCGTTGTCGGGCAGCACGAATTCCTTCTCGCGGCTGACCCAGCGCCCTCCGGTAACCTGCCAGTGGCGATCCAGGGCGGGGCGGAACAGGACGGCGGGGCCATCCCAGGGCGTAACCTGATAGCGCGCGACCGCCGCACGAAACGCCGCCTCGATCGCCGCGTTGTGGAAGGCATCGGCGCTGTCGGCAGCGGGTCCCTGGGCCTGCGCGGCCTGCCAGTCGCGCCGGGCGCGCCACCATTCCAGCGCATAGCCCGGCCCCTTGCGCCGGAATTCGGCCAGCTTGATCAGCGCCTTGTCGGCGCGCGACAGCGCCGCGCGCACCGGCAGGGGTGTGTCCAGAAGCGCCACCAGCGACACCTTCTCGCCAGCGTCGCGCAACTGGCGCCCGATTTCCCAAGCCGTGATCCCCCCGCCCGAGAACCCGCCCAGCATGTAAGGGCCATGCGGCTGGAGCTGCCGCATTTCGGCGATGATGTCGGCGGCGGCGCCCTCGATGCTGTCGTGCGGATCGGCCCCGCCCATCAGCCCGCGTGCCTGCAACCCGAAGAAGGGCCGCTCGCGCCCGATCAGTTGCGCCAGATGGCGCAGGTTCAGCACATTGCCGAACATCCCCGCCACCAGGAAGAACGGAGTAGCGGCGCGCGGCTCGCCCTCGTGCATGGGGACCAGATGGGTGAACCGGCGCAAGGGGCGCGCGGCGGGGGTGGCGGCATGGGCGTCATCGGCTGTGGCATCCGGATCGGCGCCCGTGGCGTCGGCGATCATGGCAGCGCAGGCGGCGATGGTCGGCGCCTCGAACAGGACCGAGATCGGGAACTCCACCGCAAACGCCTTCTTGACCTGCGCAAACAGCCGCACGGCAATCAGCGAATGCCCGCCAAGGTCGAAGAAGCTGTCTTCGACCCCGATCTGATCGACGCCCAGCAGCCCCTCCCAGAAGCCCACCAGCGTGCGCTCGATCTCGTTGCGCGGGGCGACATAGTCGCTGTCCAGTTGGGGGCGGTCGAATTTCTGCCCGTCGCTGGCCTGCGCAGCCGTCGCGGCAGCGTCGGCATCGGCCCGCAATGCGGCGGGCGGGACCGAGGACACGACCAGTTCCCCTGCGCCCAACTCCCCCGCCGCATGCGACAACGCCCGCAGGAACGCCGCAGCCCCTTCGTCCGCAGTGATCCCCAGCGCGATGGTGGCGCGCAGGCGTTCCTCGGCCGGGGAAAGCGTGGCCTGCACAGCCTGATCGAAGGACATCTCGGCGGCGCGGATCGGGCTGGCGGTGAACCCGGCTTCCAGCCGCTTCATGGCGAAGCGCTCGACCTCCATCACCACCACGCCGTCAGGCCCGGCCAGCGTCACGTCGAACTCCACGAACCCGCCATCGGCACCGGGGCGCAGGCGCGCATGGCTGACGATCCGCGCAGGCAAAGGCCCGTGCACCCGCACCACACCATAAGACAGCGGCACCCAAAGGTGGCGCGCCCCGTAGCCGGGGATCAGGTCCATCGCCCAGCCGGTCGCAATGTCCAGCAGCGCGGGGTGCAGGATGTACCCCGCCGCGATGTCGCCCGCGAATGTTGCGGGCAGCGAGAGACGCGCCAGCCCCTCGCCCGTACCGAACGCCATGCTGTCCAGCACCTGCCAGCGCGGGCCGAACCGCATCTGCGCGGTCTGCGGGCTTTGCAGCCCCGGCCCGTCGCGCAGGTCGGGGCAGCGCGCGGCAATGGCGGCAATGTCCAGCCACCCCGGCGCCGCCACGCCGTCGCCCAGCGCCACACGGGCCTGCGCGTTCAGCACGAACCCCTGCCGCCCGGCGGCCACGGCGTCGCTGCGCAGGGTCAGGTCATAGCCTTCGTCGGTGCGCTCAAGCTCCGCGCGCAGGCGGCGGGCGCCCCCGTCGGGCACTTCGGTCGCGCGGAAGAAATACAGCTCGCGCAGTTCGAACGGAAAGGGTTCGCCCACCGCCGCCAGCGCCTGCGCCGCCAGATCCAGCACCCCGGTGCCGGGCAGGATCGCGGCGCCGTCGCCGGTTCGGTGCTCATCCACCAGCCAGTCATCGGCGCTCAGCCGCCCCTCCAGCCGTTGCGCGCCGGTATCCGACCGGCCCAGCGCGCGGAACACCGGGCCGTCCAGCGGCGTGTCGGGCAGCTTCGGCACCTGCCCCAGCCGGGCCGCCAGCGCTTCAGCGCCCATGCCGACTTCGGCCCAGACCCCCCAGCCAAGGCTGAGCACCTTGGTGCGTCCGCCACGCCGCGCGCGGGCAAAGGCGTTCAGATAGGCATTGGCGGCGACGTAATCCACCTGTCCCACCGGTGCCACATGCACCGAGGTGGACGAAAACAGCACCAACCAGTCCAGCGCCCCGTCGGGCAGCAATTCGTCGATGACCCGCAGCCCGTGGACCTTGGGCGCCAGCACTTCCTCGACCGCGCCGGGGGTCTTGGCCAGCATCGGCGCATCGTCCAGCGCGCCTGCGGCGTGGATCAGGCCGAAGGGGGCGCCGAAACGCGCCCGCGCGTCATCCAGCGCGGCGCGCATGTCGTCGATGTTGCACACATCCGCTGTGGCGACATGCACCGCGCCCATCGCTTCCAGCCGTCGCAGCGCCAGCAAACGGCGCGCGACCGGGTCGGCAGGGTCTTCGGGCCAGTCGGCGCGGTCCTCGGGCGCGGGCAGGGGCGTGCGCGCGATCAGCGTGATGCACGCACCGTGACGGCGCATCAGCTCCTCGGCCAGCCGCAACCCGATGCCCCCGAAACCGCCGGTGATGACCCAATGCGCGCCCTGCGGCATATCAGGCAGGGTTTCGGGCAGTGGTGCGGGGCGCAACACCTCGCCATACCGGCGGTCGCCGCGCAGCATGGCCGCGCCGTTGGCCGGACGCGCCAGCAGATCCTCGAGCAGCCGTTCGGTCAGCGCACCGCCCGCATCGCGCAGCGCAATGTCCAGCGTGGCGCAGGTCAGCCCCGGCACCTCGCGCGGGAGCACGCGCGCCGGACCCGCGATGGTGGTCTTTTCGGGATAGGGCAACGGGTCATTCCCATGCGCCGCCGCGCCCGAGGTCACGACTGTCACATGCACCGGCAGGGGAAGCGATTCCGCCACCAGCGCCTGCCCCAGGAACAGCAGCGCATAAAACCCCTGTTCGATGTTGCGATGCACGAAGCTTGATCCGGGGCGGAAGCTTTCGCGCTTCGTGA
>SKKS01000022.1 GCA_007123625.1 Paracoccaceae bacterium | reverse complement strand
GCCTGCGGGTGGCGGGCTATTTCGATGGCACCGCCACGCGGGTGTGGGAACGGCTGACCTCGGACGCGCCGGTGTCGCGCATACGCCAGACCGTGCGCGAAGGGCGCGACGCCATGCGCGCGCTGATGCTGGCGCAGTTGTCCGCGGATCTGCGCGGGGCGCGGGTACTGGACGCGGGCTGCGGCACCGGGGCGGGCGCGGCAGCGCTGGCCGCGCGCGGTGCGGATGTGACCGCGATCGACATTTCCCCGCGACTGGTCGAAATCGCACAGGCGCGGTTGCCACAGGGGTTAACCGGGCGCGTCGATTTCCGCGCGGGCGACATGCTGGACAACGCCCTGGGCCGGTTTGATGCGGTCATCGCCATGGACAGCCTGATCTATTACACGCGGCCCGACCTTGAGGCGGCGCTGACAGGGCTGGCCCACCGCGCAGGGCAAGTGGTGTTTACCGTGGCACCCCGCACGCCCCTTTTGATGGCCATGTGGCACGCGGGCCGGGTGTTCCCGCGCGCCGACCGCTCGCCCACGATGATCCCTCAGGACTGGCGGCAAATGCGTGTGCCGGGGCTGGCGCGTGTGGGGCGCGTTTCGCGAGGCTTCTATATTTCCGAATGCCTGCAGGTGATGCCATGATCATCCCACGCGCCGTTTTCCGTTCACTGGGCACGCGCTGGCTGCCCTTCGCCGATGCAGCCTCGGAAGGGTTGCCCCTGAGCCAGATTCTGCGTCTGAGCCTGTTTCAGGTGTCGGTCGGAATGGCGACGGTGCTGCTTCTGGGCACGTTGAACCGGGTGATGATCGTCGAGCTGTCGCTGGCGGCGTCCATCGTGGCGTTCATGATCGCGCTGCCGGTGCTGATCGCGCCGTTCCGTGCGCTGCTGGGATTCAAGTCGGACAACCACCGCTCGGCCATCGGCTGGAAGCGCATTCCGTACCTTTGGTTCGGCTCGCTCTGGCAATTCGGGGGGCTGGCGATCATGCCCTTTGCGCTGCTGGTCCTGACCGGCGATGTGGTCCATGATGTGCCCTTCGCGGGCGAGGTGATCGCCGCGCTGGCGTTCCTGATGACCGGCTTCGGTCTGCACATGACCCAGACTGCCGGGGTCGCGCTGGCCGCTGACCGTGCCGACGATGCGACACGCCCGCGGGTGGTGGCGCTGCTCTATGTCACGTTCCTTGCGGGCATGGCGGTTTCTGCGCTGATCGTCGGCTGGCTGCTGCGCGATTTCAGCGACCTGCGGCTGATTCAGGTGGTGCAGGGCTGCGCGGTGGTGACACTGGCGCTGAACGTGATCGCGCTGTGGAAGCAGGAAAAGATCAAACCCATGACCCGCGCCGAACGCGAGGCCCCGCGCCCCGCCTTTCGCGATGCATGGAATGACTACATCAAGGGCGGGCAAGCAGGTCGTCTGCTGGCAGTGGTGTTCGTCGGCGGCCTGGCCTTCAACATGCAGGATGTGCTACTCGAGCCCTATGGCGGCGAGATCCTGGGCCTGTCTGTGGCAGCCACAACCACGCTGACCGCCGTCTGGGCGGTGGGGGCGCTGCTGGGCTTCTGGCTGGCGGCGCGGTGGCTGGCGCGCGGAATGGACCAGTTCCGCATGGCCGGGCGCGGCATTCTGATCGGCATTTGCGCATTCGCGGCAGTGATCTTCGCGGGGCCGCTGCAGTCCAGCCCGGTGTTCTATGCCGGTGCCTTCGGCATCGGGCTGGGGCTGGGACTGTTTGCAGTCGCCACGCTGACTGCAGCAATGGAAATGCCCCGCACGGGCAAGGTGGGCGGCGGGCTGGCGCTTGGCGCCTGGGGCGCTGCGCAAGCCACGGCGGCGGGGCTGTCGGTGGCGCTTGGCGGTGCGATCCGCGACACCGTGCAGGGGCTGGCCAATGCCGGGCACCTGGGACCCGGACTGATGACCCCGGATATCGGCTACTCGGTCGTCTATCACATCGAGATCGGGCTTTTGTTCCTGACTCTCATCCTGCTGGGGCCGCTTGTGCGGACCCGCATCATCGAACCCAAGACCAAACATCGCAACGAACGGATCGGCCTGGCCGATTTCCCGACCTGACATCAAGGAGGACGGACAATGGATACCCCGTATGGCTGGCTGTTTTTTGGCAATTTCGACCTGGCGCTGATCTCGCTTTACATGTTCTGGCTGTTTTTCGCCGGGCTGATCATCTATATCCAGCGCGAGAACATGCGCGAAGGCTACCCGCTCGAAAACGAGGATGGCAGCCACGCCAACTCGCTGCTGCCGGTGCCAGAGCCCAAGACATTCATCCTGCCGCACGGCCGTGGTGAGGTTCAGGCGCCGGATCTTGTGCGCGAGCAGCGCGAACTGGCACTTGCGCCGACGTCGATGGGCGGGGGCTTTCCCTTTGCACCGACGGGTGATCCGCTGAAGGACGGGGTAGGCCCGGCAGCGTGGGCCATGCGCCGCGACGAACCCGAGCTGGACGGCCACGGCCACGCCAAGATCCAGCCGATGGCCAAGGTAGGCGATTTCGTTCTGGCCGCAGGCCGTGACCCGCGCGGGCTTCCCGTCATGTGCCATGACAACCGCTCACCCGGCACGGTCAGCGACATGTGGGTGGACGTCCCCGAACAGATGGTGCGCTACCTTGAAGTGACGCTGGCAGACGGCGGCAAGCGGCTGGTGCCGATGCCGATGGTGCGGATCAAGGCCGACCGCGTGGTGGTCAATGCGCTGGATTCCGAAAGCTTCAAGGGCATTCCCGTGATCGCATCGGACGCGCAGGTGACCAAGCTCGAGGAAGAAAAGGTCTCGGGCTACGTCGCGGGCGGCTACCTCTATACCGCCGACAAGCGTGCGTCGCAGATGAAGGCCCTGCAAAAGGTTCTGTCCGAACCGGCCTGAGCCGCACACGAAAGACCACCAATCAAGAAAACCAGGAACCGGACCATGTCACACGATGATTTTGCCTTTGAGCCCGTCAGGGGGCTGCCCGAGCGGCCCCCCGAACACGAACGCATCCTGTGGCAGGGCAGACCCGATACCTGGGCACTGGCGCGCGATGCCTACAAGATCAACTGGATCACCGGCTATTTCGCGGTGGTCATCGGCTGGCGCGCCTCGGTCGGGGCGGTTGACGCGGGGTTGGCCGGGGCGGTTGCCTTTGGCCTGCCCTATGCGCTGTTGTGGGGTGCAGCCATGACGGTAGTGCTGCTGCTCGCATGGGTCGCTGCGCGCAGCACGGTCTACACCATCACCACCGCGCGCGTGGCCATGCGGATCGGCGCCGCGCTGACGGTGACGCTGAACCTGCCGTTCCGGCAGATCGCCAATGCCGATCTGTCACTGAGCAAGCGCGGAACGGGCACCATCGCGCTGGAAACGCTGGGCGAAACCAAGTTCTCGTACCTGATCCTGTGGCCGCATCTGCGGCCCGGCCATGTGCGCGTGACCAAGCCCGCGCTGCGCTGCATTCCCGACGCCGCAGGCGTCGCCCAGATCCTGGCCGATGCCGCTGAAGCCCGTATCAGCCAGCCCGTCATCGAACTCCAGAGCGCCCCCGCACCTGTGGGTGATCTGGTTGCCGCCGAATAAGGGGAGCGTATTTCCATGACCATTGATCCAAACCCCCAGCGCCGTTTCCGCCCCGGCTTCCGGCGGGACGACAACAACGACATGATCCCCGCCGTGCTGGTGCGTGCCATGTTCGGGCTGGCCGCTGCAGCACTGCTGCTGGTGACCTTCGCCGTGCTGACCGAGCGCGAGCGCGTCGCCATCCCGCCTGAGGCCCCGGTGGTGCAATCCTGGACCATCAGCCTTGTGGGCAATGACGCGCAGGCAGTGACCGTGCTGGACGAGAATGGCGCACTTCTGGCCGACATGGCGCATGGCGGCTTCGTCACCGTGATCCAGAACGGGCTGATGACCATGCGTCGCCGCCACGGGATCGACCCCACCCTGCCCCTGCAGATCGTGCAGTACGAAAACGGGAGACTGGCCGCTGTCGATCCGCTGACCAATTACCGCGTCGAACTGACCCAGTTCGGTCGCGATAACCAGGCCGCATTCGAACGGCTGCTGATGACGGACTGATGTAACCGGTCCGCACCTGCGAACGAACAAAAAACAAAGGGAAACAAACATGTCACTCTTCTCCAGAAAGGTCGAACAGGTACCCTGCACCGTCGAGGTATCGCACCGTTTCGAAAGCCTGCACGCGCATGTGCGGTTCAACGATGGCTCGGTTGTTCACCCGGGCGACGAAGTTCAGGTCCAGGGCCCGCCCGTGCTGGCCGCCTGGGGCGAGCTGATCATCGAGGAACGCATCGCCACCATCACCCGCGCCACCTGGCTGGAACGCCAGTGGACCCGGATGACCGGGGACTTCGAATTCATCGAACTGTGCGAATTCTCATTCTCCGAGGATCTGTCGCTTGATCAGGAGGCCGCAGCATGAACGTGCACGCAACCACGCATGAAGAGCTTCATGCCGAAATCTCGGACCGGTTCGACACCAACGCCATGGCGCAGGAATCGACCCTGCTGAACCCGCGCTTCTATACCACCGACTTCGACGAGTTGGACAAGATCGATGTCACCCCCGTGCGCGAGGACTGGGACAAGTTGATCAGTCAGATGAAATCGGACCCCAACAAGGGCCATTTCAAGAAGAACGCCGACTGGGACGCGGTCGACTGGGATGGCATGGAGCCGGGCCTGAAACGCGAGTTCATCGACTTTCTGGTGTCTTCCTGCACCGCCGAATTTTCGGGCTGCGTGCTTTACAAGGAGATGAAGCGCCGCGGCAAGAACCCCGATATCTGCGAGCTGTTCAACTACATGGC